>NZ_JBHFLM010000202.1:0-8859 GCF_041928655.1 Pelatocladus sp. BLCC-F211
CCATCCACCTAGTGCTAAAAATGCACAGGGGAACAGCAATAAACCAGACCATCCTACGAATACGAAGCGATCGCGCTTCAACCAGTCGTCGAGAACGTCAAACCACCCTCTGGTAGTACTACGTCCAATTGCGATGGTCATCGAGCTAAAATCCTCTTTTTTACTAAAATTGCACGTTATTGAGGAATTAACGTTTTTTCGACACTACACAAATACTTTTATGTACCTGGTTTTATGAGAAACTACTGCTAGATTGAGTCAGTTTTTCTCAGGGTCGTGTCATTACCCAAAACACCAGCTGTAAATTTAGCTAGTGATTCCTTAATGCTTCTTAACTTATCATAAATTTGTCTTGTTTTGTGCCTGATGCACCTGCTTAAATCAGGTATCTTGCATAGACCTATTAAATATGATCAATATCAGAAATTTTACAATTTGACACAAGTTTTCTCAGAAATCTTAAAAGAAACTTGCAATAGATCCATATACAGTGGCAGACTTTTAAAGGGAATTGATCAAACGCCAAGGTAGTTCCATGACGACATCAACAACCATTAACAAAGACGAACGCGTCTTGCATCACAAGGTTCTCGGTTCACGTCGGTTGAGTAACTACTGGTGGGCAAGTATTGTAACTTTGGGTGCTACAGGCTTTTTCTTAGCTGCCCTATCCAGTTACTTACAAGTTAATTTACTCATAGTTACCGACCCAACTCAACTTATTTTTGTCCCACAAGGATTAGTGATGGGATTGTACGGAGCAGCTGGTCTGCTTCTCGCTTTGTACCTGTGGTCAGTAATTCTCTTGGATGTGGGCGGCGGATACAACGAGTTTAACCAGCAAACCGGCAAAGTCAAAATCTTCCGTTGGGGTTTTCCTGGCAAGAATCGTCGTATCGAACTTGACTTTAACACTCAAGATGTACAATCTGTACGAGTTCAGATCAAAGAAGGTCTAAATCCTCGTCGTACCCTCTATTTGCGTGCCAAAGGTCGTCGAGATATTCCCTTAACAAGGGTAGGTCAACCGATGTCTTTAAAAGACTTGGAGATTCAGGGAGCAGAATTAGCTAGATTTTTAGGAGTACCTTTGGAAGGTTTGTAGGAAATGAAGTGTAGGGGTGTAGGGGTATAGGGGTGTAAGAAGATAATATTTTTTATACATACACAGGCTGCGCTCGCCAACTGATGATTATTAACTTCTGCCTTCTGCCTACTTTCAGAAGCCGCTCCGCGTCACTGCCTTCTGCCTTCAAAATATTACCCATACTCGCAATCAGAAGCTAAGATACACTGGTTGAGTCTATAGAACTAGCTAATGCGGTTAAAATTTTCGGAGCTTTTGGTTGTATTTGTGATTGTCAGTGTATTGATGGTGGGTGGGTGTGCGACACAACAAGTATCTTCTGATACTTCATCTACCACACCCACAGCCACGGAGGCAAGCACCAATACAACTACACAAGCGACAACACAAACAACTACAGAGACAACCTCTGTATCTCAAGCTACACAAGAGGCGATTCCTGGAATGAAAGATTTACCAAAACTTGAAGGCAAAGCTACCGTGGTAATGACCGTCAATGGTTCTCCTATTACCATTCAAGTAGACGGTACTAATGCCCCCATCACTGCTGGTAACTTTATAGACTTAGTACAACGTGGTGTATATGATGGCTTAGTTTTCCACCGAGTTGTACGTCAACCCCAACCTTTTGTTGTTCAAGGTGGCGATCCCCAAAGTAAAGACCCGAAAGTTGCAGCTAACAGGTTAGGAACTGGTGGTTTTATTGATCCTAAAACAGGTAGTGAGCGCTATATTCCCCTGGAAATTAAGCCCAAAGGATCAGACGACCCCATTTACGGCAAAACATTGGAATCAGCTCGCATCAATCAACCACCCGTGTTGACACATAAACTGGGTGCAGTGGCAATGGCGCGATCGCAAATGCCAGATTCTGCTTCTTCACAGTTTTACTTTGCCTTAGCTGATTTGGGTTTTCTGGATGGTAGCTACGCTGTATTCGGCTACGTCACAGAAGGTATGGATGTAGTAAACAAAATTCAGCAAGGTGATCGCATCGACTCAGCCAAAGTCACCCAAGGTGCAGAAAATTTGAAAAATAGTGAAAAATAGGGATCGGGGATCGGGGATCGAGAATTAGGGATCAGGAATGGGGAGAAATTTCTTCCTTGTCCTCCTTGTCCTCCTTGTCCCTCTTCCCCAATCCCCAATCCCCGATCCCCGATCCCCGATCCCCAAAACTTGGTAGAAGTCGTTGTCACTGGTATTAGTTTAGTTTCTGCCTTGGGTCAAAACCTAGCAGATAGCTGGCAGCAATTACTAGCAGGTAAATCTGGGATTAAAATTTGTCAACCATTTCCAGAATTAGACCCACGTCCTCTTGGGTTAATTGACAAGCAACCAGCACAGGTGAGATTACTGACTCAACAGCTGGTTGCTTCTGCGTTAGAAGATGCAGGATTAGTTTATCCTCTGCCAAATTGCGGCGTTGTCATTGGTTCGAGTCGCAGTCATCAGGCGGTGTGGGAAGAGATGGCAAAAAATAGGTGGACAAAGGGTAAAGCCCAAGAGGTAAAGGAAATGTTAAATTCCAATGCCCAATTCCTAGAGAATTGGCTAGACACTCTCCCACACATGAATGCGATCGCAGCTACAAGACAAATTGGTGCAACTGGGATTGTTTTAGCACCGATGGCGGCCTGTGCTACTGCGATTTGGGCGATCGCTCAAGCTGCATATTTAATTAAATCTGGACAATGTCAGCAAGTCATGACAGGAGCAACAGAAGCAGCAATTACGCCTCTAACTTTGACTGGCTTTCATAAGATGGGCGCTTTGGCTAAAACTGGGGCATATCCCTTTGATTTGCGCCGTGAAGGCTTAGTTTTAGGAGAAGGGGGAGCAATTTTGATTTTAGAATCGGCGGCATCAGCAAAACAGCGCCAAGCCAAGGTGTATGGAAAGATACTTGGTTTTGGCTTAACAACAGATGCATATCATGCCAATACTCCAGAACCAAAAAGTCAGAGTGCGATCGCAGCAATTAAGCAATGTTTGCAACGCAGTCACTTAACGCCAAAAGACATTGATTATATCCATGCTCATGGTACGGCTACGCAAATTAACGATCAAGTAGAAAGCCAATTAATACAAAGCTTATTTTCTCAACAGGTGGCAGTTAGTTCTACAAAAGGAGCTACAGGACATACTCTCGGTGCATCAGGAGCTTTAGGAGTGGCTTTTTCTCTGATGGCATTACAGCAACAAATATTACCGCTATGTGTAGGCTTACAGCAACCAGAGTTTGATTTAAATCTGGTAAGAGAAGCACGTGAAAGTAAGGTTGAACGGGTATTGTGTTTTAGTTTTGGGTTTGGAGGACAAAATGCTGTAATAGCACTAGGAAAATAAAAATTCAATCTTTAATTTGCCTTATTCAAAGAATAAATAACCCGTAAATTTTATTTACTAAATTTTACAAGTTTATCTGTAAATTCTCTGTGATTTCAACAGATTTTGACCGATAAACGCTTCTCCTACACGTCATCTAGATAAAATAGATATGATAATAAAAGTCGATAAAACTTAAAAATTATTTATCTAATGCTGGTTTCCTCCTCTGGCTTGTCCAAGGTCAAAGAATCAATAAAAGAAAAGATTTTTTTTGGCAATGAACCAACTGCCGAATTAATTGCCATTCTTACCGTTTACTTTGTCCAAGGTATTTTGGGGTTGGCACGTTTAGCCGTCAGCTTTTTTCTCAAAGATGAATTAGGGCTAACTCCAGCCCAAGTATCAGCCTTAATGGGTATAGTTGCCATACCCTGGATTGTCAAACCATTATTTGGTTTTGTTTCTGATGGCTTCCCTATTTTTGGCTATCGACGACGACCATATTTGGTGTTATCGGGGATAATCGGAGCGGCTTCTTGGGTGAGCCTAGCCACAATTGTTCACACACCTATAATTGCGACAGCAGCGATCGCTCTTGGTTCGGTATCTGTTGCTATTAGTGACGTCATCGTTGACTCATTAGTTGTGGAACGAGCCAGGGTAGAATCCCAAGCGGAAGCAGGTTCTTTACAATCCCTATGTTGGGGTGCTTCCGCCTTCGGTGGTTTGATGACTGCTTACTTTAGTGGTGTCCTCTTAGAGCATTTCAGTAATCGCACCGTATTTTGGATTACTGCCTCTTTTCCCCTCATCGTTTCAGCAGTAGCTTGGTTAATTGCTGAATCTCCAGTCAAGCAGGATGTCAACACTACCGAAAACCCCAACTTCCAATCAATCAAGCATCAAATTGGACAACTACGCCAAGCCATTACTCAAAAAGCTATTTGGCTACCAACAGCATTTCTTTTCATCTGGCAAGCTACGCCAACTGCTGAATCAGCCTTTTTCTTCTTTACTACAAACGAATTACATTTTCAACCAGAATTTTTAGGACGAGTACGCTTAGTAACAAGCGTTGCTTCCTTAGTCGGTATCTGGATCTTCCAACGTTTTCTTAAAACCGTCCCTTTTCGCGTCATTTTTGGCTGGAGTACTGTTCTTTCAGCCACTTTAGGAATGACAATGTTGCTCCTGGTAACTCATACAAACCGGACTTTAGGCATTGATGATCATTGGTTTAGTTTGGGTGATAGCCTGATTCTTACCGTTATGGGACAAATTGCCTATATGCCAGTGTTAGTGCTAGCAGCCAGACTTTGTCCATCGGGAGTGGAAGCAACATTATTTGCCTTGTTAATGTCAGTGACTAACTTAGCAGGACTGCTTTCCTATGAGTTCGGTGCAGTATTGATGCATTGGTTTGGAATTACAGAAACAAACTTTGAAAAACTCTGGATTTTGGTAATTCTGACTAACCTCAGTACCTTGTTACCGTTACCCTTTCTCAACTGGTTGCCTGCTGCTGAGTCTGAAACCGAAACATCTAAGAATTTACCACCAGCCTTAGTACCGGATCATGAAGAATCTTTTGTACCCAATATGATGCCGGAATTGATGCTGCGAGAACTAGAGTCAGAAGTAGTTAGGGATTAAGGGATCGGGGAAAGGGGATCGGGAAGTGGGTATGGGGTAATAAGCTCAACAAGTTCTTAATTTTGTTCCAGAAGGGTATTTTGAATTGATATGTCCCCCTTTCTTTATCCCTAATCCCCATTCTCCGTTACCCCTTCGCCCCTAATCCCCTTTCCCCTTTCCCCTTTCCCCAATCCCATTTTCAAGATATGCAAACTTTTGAAACTCAAGAACTAATTTCTCAAATTTCTACAAAACCTTATAACCGTAACGATTGGCAAGGTGGATATAAATCTTTAAAACAAGAATTTGATTATTGGATAGATGACATAGAAGGGCAAATTCCACCAGAACTTCATGGTACTTTGTTCAGAAATGGCCCTGGTTTGTTGGATATAAATGGGCAACCAATTCATCATCCCTTTGATGGGGATGGGATGATTAGTCGTATAACATTTGCAAATGGTCGCGCCCACTTCCGCAATCGCTTTGTCCGGACTGATGCGTATTTGGAAGAACAAAAAGCGGGTAAACTTCTCTACCGTGGTGTCTTTGGTACACAAAAACCAGGTGGTTGGCTAGCTAATGCTTTCGACTTTAAACTCAAAAATATTGCTAATACCAATGTGATCTACTGGGGTGATAAACTGCTGGCTCTGTGGGAAGCAGCAGAACCTCATCGCCTTGATCCTCATACACTCGATACCTTGGGTAAAGAATACTTTCACGGTGTGCTGTCAGAAGGTGAAGCATTTAGCGCTCATCCCTGTTTCGATCCAAGTTGTGAGTTCGATGGTGGTGAACCTTGTTTGGTAAACTTTTCTATCAAAGTAGGGCTATCCACAACTATTACTATTTTTGAGTTAGACACAACAGGCACTATTGTGAGAAAGCACACCCATAGTGTACCGGGTTTCGCCTTTATTCACGATTTTGCTATTACCCCAAACTACTGCGTATTCTTTCAAAATCCTGTGAGTTTCAATCCGATACCTTTTGCTTTGGGAATACGTGGTGCAGGTGAATGTATTAAGTTTCAACCCAATCAACCAACGCGAGTCATCATTATTCCTCGCCAACCCCCCCTTGATAAGGGGGGACTAAGGGGGGTGCAAATTATCGAAACTCACTCTGGTTTTGTGTTCCACCATGCCAATGCTTTTGAGCAAGGAAACGAAATTATTATTGATTCTATTTGCTACGAATCCTTACCAGAAGTTGAACCAGAAAGTGATTTTCGACAGACTGATTTTGATGCTCTCAAGCCTGGACAACTCTGGCGCTTTCACCTCAATCTCCAAGACAAGACTGTACAGCGAAAGTTAATAGAAAGTCGCTGTTGTGAATTTCCAACTTTGCATCCTCAAAAAGTGGGGCGAGAGCATCGTTATTTATATATTGGTGCTGCTCATGCTCCCAGTGGTAACGCTCCTTTACAAGCATTTTTAAAGATGGATCTTCACTCAGGAGAGCGACAACTCTGGAGTGCTGCACCCAAAGGCTTTGCTAGCGAACCAGTGTTTGTACCCCGTCCCTATTCTCAAGGGGAAGACGATGGTTGGGTGTTAGCTCTAGTTTATGATGCGAGTTGCGATCGCTCAGATGTAGTAATTCTAGATGCCCGTAATTTCAACAAAGACCCAGTAGCAAGGCTACATCTTAAACATCATATTCCTTACGGTTTACACGGTAACTTTAGTTCTGAGGTGTTTGTGTAGAGGTGTAGGGGTTTAGGAGAATTTTGGGTGTGGGTAAAAAATTTCGAGCTATGCAAGGATATAGATTTAAAAAAACTCTTTTTTCCTTTTATACCCTCACACCCTCACACCTCCATACCCTTGCACCCCGCCATACATAAAAAAGGAATGAACACAGATAACAAGTATGTTTTTTATCTGTGTTCATCTATGTGTATCTCTGGTCACTCTATATTACTATCTTGAAAGCGAGCAAAAAAAGCTACATCGCGAAATTTTGTAACATAAACTACAGAAATTATAGTTTTTCTCAAAAATAAACGTTAGCCTAGACATAGACCTCCGGTTCCATAAGCAAAAGATTTTGTGGAAGTGTGATAGGAAGAGAAAAATCTATGATTACAACTTCTATACAGTCACTGGAAGCTTCTTCTCCAGCGTATATTTGCCCATTAGATCAAGCTTGTAGCTATTTGGAAGCAGCAGCACGAGAATTAAAGCTAGATTTAGGTCTGTTGCAGGTACTTAGTCATCCACGTAAGGTAGTTACAGTCTCCATTCCTGTAAAACGGGATAATGGCGAAATACAAATTTTAGCAGGACATCGAGTCCAACACTGTGATGTGTTAGGGCCCTACAAAGGTGGCATTCGTTACCATCCAGCTGTGACGTTGCGGGAGGTATCAGCACTAGCAATGCTAATGACCTGGAAATGTGCGTTACTAGGTATTCCTTACGGTGGTGCCAAAGGAGGTATTGCTCTCGATCCAAAACGTTACAGTGTGGGTGAATTAGAACGGCTCACCCGACGATACACCAGCGAATTAATCAAAGATATTGGCCCTAGTGTAGACATACCGGCACCAGATATGGGTACTTCTGCCCGCGAAATGGCTTGGATGATGGACACTTACTCTGTCAATGTTGGTCATGCTGTTCCCGGAGTTGTGACTGGAAAACCGCTATCTATCGGTGGTTCACTGGGACGGGAGATGGCAACGGGACGCGGCGTAATGATTATTGTCAGGGAGGCGCTAGCTGATCAGGGTAAGTCCTTGGCAGATGTCCGAGTAGTTATCCAGGGTTTTGGCAATGTCGGTAGTGCAGCAGCTTTGTTAATGCATGAAGCAGGAGCGAAAGTGATAGCTGTATCGACTGGATCTGGAGGAGTTTATTCAGAAACTGGTCTTGATATTCCTACTTTGAAAGCCTATGCTGCTGAGAACCGTAGGAGTGTGGTTGGCTTTCCACAAGCAATACCAATCAACAATGCAGAGTTACTAACTTTACCTTGTGATGTCTTAATTCCCGCAGCTTTGGAAAACCAAATCACAGAAGACAATGTGAATCAAGTCCAAGCCAAGATAGTTGCAGAGGCGGCTAACGGTCCAGTGACTCTCATCGCTAACCAAGCGCTAGAAGCGCGGGGTGTAACTGTACTACCAGATATCTTGGCTAACGCGGGTGGTGTGGTAGTGAGTTATTTAGAGTGGGTACAAGGTCTTTCTTATTTATTTTGGGATGAGCAACGAGTCAACCGCGAATTAGAACACTTGATGGTGCAAGCATACCGTCAAGTTATTAAGCATTCCAAAACACGACAGATTCCTTTAAGACTAGCAGCTTATACGTTAGGGGTTGGTCGGGTTGCCCAAGCTTTAACTGATAGAGGTTTATATCCTTAAGCATTGATTCCATAAGATGATCTCCTGATCTCTTAATCTCTTAAGCACCATTATTTCTCTACTGTAACAAGGTGATGCTGTCTGTTCTCATAGCAAGAGGTCATTAAATTTGATGAAGTTTGTCATGGCGATCGCGTCCCTGACTACCGTGCTAATGAGAAATATTTTCCAGAATTGGACGTACGCTTCAGTTTAATACCCATCTGTTATTTTTCTCTAAATTTCAGCATTAACCAAAAAGCGGTCAGTCCTATTGAACTGATCGCTTTTTTCCACCATAAATATTAGGAAGCTTTTTGTGAGAATAAAAGTCCTGGCATCGAGCTATTTTGACGGTCGGCAACCCGACAACTATCGTCGCCGCAGCAGCGTTTCACAACTGAGTTCGGGAAGGGTTCAGAGTGGTTCCACCGCGCCATAGACACCA
>NZ_JBHFLM010000203.1:0-37712 GCF_041928655.1 Pelatocladus sp. BLCC-F211
GCAGGAGATGAAGTAGTAGTAAGCAAGTCAGGGAAGAAAAGTTATGGGATTGAGCGATTTTTTTCTTCTTTATACGATAAGCCGATACTCGGATTATCATTTTTCGCATTATCTCTGGTCAGTGTTGAGCAAAGAAAAGCATATCCAATGGGTATTGAGCAGGTGATAAAACAAAAAGAACAGAAGTAGAAAAATTTCAAACAAGAGACACAAAAAACTCAAGAGGAAGCAAATACAGAAGATTTACAAAAAAAGCGTGGACGACCAAAAGGAAGTAAAAATAAAGACAAAAAAGAAGCAACTTTGAATTCGGAACTTCTACGTATTCAGCATCAAATTCTGGATTTACTCAAAAAATTAGCTAAGGTTTTACTTTCTCACTTTCGTCAATTTAACCCTGATTTCAGTATCACAGACCTCAAGGCGCTATTTCGGGGTTATAGGTATGTTGAGGAAACAATAAAATTACTTCCCCAAAAACCAGACCCTATTTTACTCGCGAATATTTTCCACACAGTTACCA
Organism: Pelatocladus sp. BLCC-F211; assembly: GCF_041928655.1. Classification (NCBI taxonomy): domain Bacteria; kingdom Bacillati; phylum Cyanobacteriota; class Cyanophyceae; order Nostocales; family Hapalosiphonaceae; genus Pelatocladus; species Pelatocladus sp. BLCC-F211. The sequence goes on from NZ_JBHFLM010000203.1 coordinate 524, forward strand.
ATTTAGGGCGCATTCACCCTGCTACCACTTGCTCTAGTGGGTCATAAATTTGGCGAAGATATTGAGCAACCCTAAATCATTGATGAAAAAACACCGATTTATTCTTCAATTAGGCAATTGCATTCGCCTTAAAATCCTACGCGATGTATTGAATAACATCAGTCCCAACACTATCAGCATAATCAAATCAAACCAAACCCCTGCCCACCCTATACCTCTTACGAATGCGTCACGGGTAATGTCAATATAGTAGCGGATGGGTAACACATTAGATATTAGGGAAAGAGGAAAAGGTATATTATTAAGTGGATAAATAAAACCAGACAGCAATAGGGATGTAATAAAACCAAGAAGAGAAACTCCTTGTACAGCTGCATTCTCGGTCTCGCTTCGTACCCCTAACAGCAACCCAAACAAAACACTATCTATAAGAAACAACAGAGTACCAAGCAATAAGATACTAAGATCGCCTACCAATCTAACTTGGAAAATCAGAGATCCCAACCCCATGACCACAAATGCCTCACTAATGGCAATCAGCAGGTAAGCTAGTCCTTTGCCAAGTAACAGCTCGGTAGCGCTGATACTGGAAGCATAGACTTGCACAATAGTATCTTTCTCCTTTTCTTGCACCATTGCGATCGCTGCCAATAAGGACGGGTAAATCCATAACACCACACCATATACTCCTGGCACGATGAACAGGGACTCTAACCGACCAGGATTAAACCACAAGCGAATATGAGGTGTAATATTGCTAGTAGATGGCAAAAGCCCTTGTGTCTGCATAAAGAAATTTGTCACAGCTTGGATGCTGTTCCTAACGACACGAGCATTATTAACATCTGTGGCATCAATAAGCACTTGTACTTTAGTATTTATACCATTTTTAATATTTCTACCAAATTCAGTTGGGATAATCACCACAGCCTTAGCAATGCCACCGTCAATAGCATCCCGCACTGGATCGCCTCCTGTCCAATGAGTGGGCACAAATTGATTAGTGGCATACAACTGCTCAGTATATGTTCTGCTAAGGCTTGTGTGGTCAAAGTTTTGCACAATCAATGGAATATTCTTACTTTCTAATCGGATGGCAAACCCATAAATTAACAGAGTTACAAGTGGTAATAGAAACGCTAATGTCAATGTCAGACTATGTCTGCGAAACCGTACTAATTCTTTAGTACACTGAGAAAGAATCCGTTTCATAAGTAGATAGGGAACAGGGAACAGAGAAAGAATATGTGTAATTAATTCTGTTTAGCTACTGATTCATTTATCAAATCTTCGTCTGGCGGATGTATTCTTACTTTTTAAAACATCCTTTTCTTTGGTTATTGTTTGTCCTCTAGATTGTATTAGTTGGTTCTTCAGTACCTTTTATGCTAGATTCATAGTCAAAAATCTCATAAACCTTTCTATACAAGGGAAATTATGCTTATTGACTAACATTATTTCTTAATCTTGCCAGTACTTTTTGGTTAAGGGTTTTAAAGTGACTTTTACTCGCAAGTTTTCCAGTTTTTAGCGTTAGGCTTGAAGGTTTGTAGGTGCTTATCCGAAAAGTATTGTTAATCTTGCTTCTTTCCCCTGTTCCCTCTTACACACTGTTAATTTGGCATAACAAGTACAGTAGAGCCTATTAGTTTTGCGCTCGTTGCACTATTCCGATGAAAGCATCTTCTAAAGAGAAAGGAATGGGATGCAGAGAGTAAATAGTGAGGTGGGCGGACTCTAGAATCTCAAGTAGTAGAGGGATTTCTTGATCAGGGTTGTCAAGAACAATGTGTAGGCTATTAGCAAAGATGGAGATACGCCAAGGTTGAAAGTATTGTTTGAGCAGGTTGGAGGCTGCTTGGTTTTGGTTAACAACTATTTCTATCAGTTGTCCTGATTGGGAAGCTTTGATAGAACTGGGTGAGCCTTCGGCGACGGTTTCTCCTGCTACCATAAAGCTCATACGATTACACTGTTCGGATTCTTCCAAGTAATGGGTTGAGACTAATATAGCTGTGCCATTACGAGCGAAGTCATTAATTAACTTCCAGAACTGGCGACGAGCAAGCGGATCTACTCCTGATGTTGGTTCATCAAGAAACAAAATATCTGGTTCATGCATCACTGAAGCACCAAAAGCAACCCGTTGCTTCCAACCTGTAGGAAGTTGCTTAGTGAGTACATGTTCTTGTCCTAATAGCCCACAGGTAGCAATCACCCAATCAATCTTTTCACGGCGCAGTTTGCGGGGTATGCCGTAAACACCACTATAAAATTCCAAGTTTTCTAGAATTGTTAGATCATTATAAAGAGTAAATTTCTGGCTCATGTAGCCGATACGCCGCCGTAAGTCATTGCTACGCAAATTTCCTGTTTCGCCACCAAGGGAAATTTCACCACTACTCGGTCTTAGTAATCCACACAGCATTTTGATTGTAGTGGTTTTCCCAGCTCCATTAGCACCTAAAAGCCCGAAAATTTCCCCATATCTTACCCTGATGTTGACGTTTTTGACTGCTGTGAATTTGCCAAAGACTCGGCTGAGATTCTGGGCGTAGATAGCAAAGTTTGAGGGAGAAGAGGAAGAAGTTTCTCCACGGCAGTTGCTACAACGCGGGGAACCCGGCACTGCCTCCCCTGCTCCCCGATAACGCGGAAACGGCAGAAATTGCGATGTCAAACCCTGCTGTCGTAGACGAGTGACAAAGAGATTTTCTAGGGTAAGTTCTCGACGTTCTAGACTAGGTGATGGTAGCTGATGCTGTTGCAGCAGTTGGCAGACTTGGGTTTCACCTACTGCAATATCTTTAACCAGGACATCTAAGCGATCACCAAATGTCTGCACATCTACAATATTCGTCTGTGCAGTCTGTGATAGGACTTTCTCAGTCATTTCTAGGTTTGACGTGCGGACTTCGAGGCGATGTAAACCTAATCTGGCGCGTAAGGAATCTGGAGTATCAATTTCTTGAATTTGTCCGTCGTACATTAATGCTACACGATGGCAACGTTCGGCTTCATCCAAGTAGGGTGTGGCAACGACGATAGTCATACCGTCTGCTGACAGTTGGGCTAGTATATCCCAGAATTCCCGCCGTGAAACTGGGTCAACGCCTGTGGTAGGTTCGTCCAATAATAGAACTTTGGGTTGAGAAACCAAGGAACAGCACAGTGCTAGTTTTTGTTTCATCCCGCCGGAGAGTTGCCCAGCTAAACGATCGCTAAACTGCTCTAGGTTCATCAATTTTAAGTATTTATTGCGACGTTGAATTAGCAAGTTATTCTGTATTTGCCGCAATCCCGCCGCATAGCGTAAATTCTCATCAATGCTGAGATCCAAGTACAAAGAAAACTGTTGTGTTAAATATCCCGTCATCAAGCGAGCATCTCGTGCCGGGTGACCAAATACCCTGACATCCCCTGCCGTTGCTTCCATGACACCACCTAGGATATGAAAGGTGGTTGTTTTACCTGCACCATCCGGGCCAATCAACCCAAACATCTCACCCTTGCACACTGTGAAGTCGATTCCTCGCACAGCGGCTAAACCACTATAGTGTTTGTGCAAACCGGAAACTTGGATAGCAACTTCAGTTGAAGAACTAGAGGTTAAGGGCTGCTTTGGCGTAGGAATTGTTCCTTGGTAGTTCATTGACTAGCCCCTCCACCCTGCAACAAGATTTCTGCATCTCCAGGCATCCCAATTTTGGCACAAGGCAAATTTCCATGAGCATCGTAGGGTTTATCAGGATTAAAGCAGCTAGCAGGATTTTCAACGCGAATGCGAATCCCGACCACTTGCTTGACTCGATCTTTCTGGAAGTAAATATTCTCTGGGGTAAAGGAAGCTTGCGGATCGGTGGCGACTACCTTGCCTTTGAGGGGATTTTCGGGAGCAGAATCCAGAAAGATTTTAGCTGTTTGCCCTAAGCGTACTTTACCAATATCTCCTTCAGGAATAAAACCCCTTAGATAAATTGTATTGGGATCAGCCACCGTCAGAATATTAGTTTGACTGCTCACTATCGCACCCGGTTCCACATTGCGAGCAGTCACTACTCCATCTAGAGGACTCACAACATTCAAGTCTTTTTTCGAGTCTTCAATCTGGATATCGATTTGCTGCTTTGATCCTAAAGCATCGTTGACCTTCGCCTGAGCCGATTTTATTTTCGCCTGAGCCGATTTTAGACGGGCATAACTCTGCTTTCGTTTTTTATACAAGCCTTCTAATTGAGCATAGCGAATGCTGGGGTTGAAACTGGTGGTTTTGACTTGAGTCAGTTCGCCAAGAGATGCACTTAACTGCTGGTTTGCAGCATTTACTGCCGCCACTCGTGCTTCTTGAGTCGCTACTGCTATGTCAAAGGTAGTTTGTGCTTGGTCGAATTGTTGTTGATTGATGGCTCCATCTTTGACTAATTTAGCGTAGCGATCGCGATTTATTTTTGCTAGCTTCAGTTCTGCCCCTGCCTGCTTTACCTGAGCCCGTGCCTGTACCAGTTGCGCCATTGATACGGCTACAGTAGACTTTGCTTGGGCAATTCTACCTATTGAATCGCCCTGTGACTGCTGCTGATTTAATTTTGCTTCCTCAATTTGGCTTTGAACTTGCTCAATTTCCCCTTGTGCTTCCTCAACATCTGAAATTGTCTGTTGTTGATCAGATTGGGCAGATACCTGTCGTGCAACAGCTGAACGTAGTTGTTCTTGCAACAGTTGATCGTTACTATTATCCAGTTTGATTAACCTTTGCCCCTTCTTAACTGCTTCCCCTTCCCTAACAACAATTGATTCTACGCGGCCTGAACGCTTCACTCCAATTTGGGTTTCATAGCCCTCAATCCGTCCACTTACCTTAAGCGTATTTTCTTGCATCGCTTGCGGATAATTTCGCACTATTAAATAGCTAATACCTCCTACTGTTAGCAGTAAAGTTACTAACACCAACGGAATGGATTTGTTGCGATGTTTCTGCTGAGGAGGTTGGGTTGGAGTAGGAGCAAAACTTTCTGTGGACTTTGGAGTAAAAGTTTTATTCATTATGGTTCTACTACTGCTCTTAGTTGGTGAAGCTTTTATCTACTCAATTTGTGACTGCATGAAATTATCAAATGAGGAATCAGGAGTCAGTATGAATTCTGTAGGACTGGCGGATGAATAGGCGGCGTTTTTGCACCCCACCAAATTTAAAATTTAGTCGTCTTCAATCAGTGGCGGGTCTAAATCGCCACTGAGTGATTCTGAATTCTTCTTCAAGAAAGATACTTTTTAAAAACTAACGTCACATTATGACCTCCAAATGCATATGAATTTGACAGAGCTACATTTACTTCACGTGAACGACCTTGGTGTGGAACGTAGTCAAGATCGCACTCTGGATCAGGATTATTAAGGTTAATTGTTGGATGAATTTGATTGTTTGCTATCGATAAAATAGATGCGATCGCCTCAATGCCGCCAGATGCTCCTAACAAATGCCCAGTCATTGATTTAGTAGAACTTACCGCCACTTGATAAGCATGATCTTTTAAAGCAGTTTTGATGGCCGCAGTCTCTGTAGAATCATTGGCTTTAGTACTGGTTCCATGAGCATTTATATAACTAACCTGTTTTGGAGTGAGGGATGCATCTTTTAAAGCTAGTGTCATAGCCCTAGCTGCTTGCAGACCCCCTGGAATGGGGGAAGTTATGTGATAAGCATCACAGGTCATACCATAACCAACAATCTCAGCGTAGATTTTGGCTCTACGGCTTTTCGCGTGTTCTAATTCTTCCAAAAGAAGTATGCCTGCACCCTCGCCCATAACAAAACCATTACGTTCAGCATCAAAAGGACGAGAAGCGAACTTTGGCTGATCATTGCGTGTTGAAAGAGCTTTTGCAGATGCAAAACCAGCAATTCCTAATTCTGTTATTGCTGCCTCAGCGCCACCACACAACATTGCTTGCGCGTCACCCCGTTGAACTAGTCGAAATGCATCACCAATAGCATGTGATGCCGCTGTACAAGATGTTGCTGGGCATGAATTTGGGCCTTTTGCTCCTACCTGAATTGCGGTTAACCCTGATGCCATATTGGTAATTATCATGGGGATGGTAAAAGGACTACAGAATTGAGAACCCTTACTCATATAAATGTTTTGTTGCTCTTGAGTAGTTTTGATTCCACCCATCGCCGATCCAATTATCACCCCAACGTGTTCTGCATTTAATTCATTAATCGTAAAGTTAGCATCTAAAATTGCCTGTTGGCTAGAATAAATTGCAAATTGAACAAAGCGATCCATGCGCTTGATTGCTTTTTGATCAAAATAATCTAAAGGCTCAAAATTTTTAACTTCAGCTGCTATTTTACATAAATGATTTGAAGCATCAAAGTGGGTAATCTTATCCACGCCACTACAACCTTGAATTAAGTTTTGCCAGAACTCATTTATTGTACTGCCAATACTGTTAATTGTACCCAAACCTGTAACGACCACTCTTTTTAATTCTAAATACTGAGTCATAACGAAAAAAAGTTAACGTAATTATCTAAAGAGAATTCAGGAGTCAGGAATTAGAACCGCCACTAATTGAAGACTACCAAATTTTAAATTTGCTAGGGGTCTTAAACCAGCTTATTCATCCGCTAGTCATACAAAATTACTACTGAACTCTAACTCCTGACAGATGTATTCTGACTCAAATGCAATTTGCTGTAAATTTTTGGCTCTTTGCTATTCCAATACTTGACGGGCAGGTAAACTGATTCCTCTTTCCTTAAGGTGTTCTAATAACTGACCAATTTTCCTGCCAGAAATCTGCGGATACATATGATGGCTAGCGTGACTGAAGGCTACATAATATGCGTAAGGACCAACAAGCAACTTTAGAAAATTACGTAGTACTCCAGAATGGGGTTCCAAATTGTAATTACCATCACGATCGCCTTTAGAACTAATGTGTGATTCATAAGAGAACAAGAGAAACCCTATACCCCAGGAAAGCTTTGATGGAATAAAGAACAGAAAGAATATATTTTGCAGCCCAATGAAATAGATGTAAGCTAAAAACACAGCGATTCTAATAGATTGAAGGATATAGAATCCTGGCTGAGTCTTGCCTTTTCTCAATGCATAGAAAAATAAATATTCAGGAGCAAAAGCGAGACAAATAAAGGCTCTTAATCGTCCTCCTTGGATAAAAAAGTAATCGGGATCTTGTTCTGGATCATTAGCATGGGCATGGTGCAGACAATGTAATTTTTTATATTCTGCAAACCCAAATGTAAACGGTGAGTAAAGGTGTAGGTTAAGACGAAGTAGATAGTTCCAGTTTGTTTTAGAATTTGGCTCATGAATAAGTTCATGCGTCAGAATTGCAATTTGAGTAGCCAAGACAAAGTTAATCCCAAATACTATCCAGCCGGGAAGTATTCCATACTGAGGCAATAAACAAACACCAATAGACGCCAAGGCGAAAAGCGGTATTAAAATATTGAAAATAATAATCTCTAGTGATGAACGTCGAAAGTTTTCTTGGATTTCGTCATCAACAAAAGATTGAGTAGTAGTCGAACTAAGTGAAAGCTTAGTTTCAATATTTCGATTAGATGATTCAAATGAAGAATCATTTGTTGTTATTGTCATGATTGTCAACCTCCATAGTTGTTATGGTATACTTTAACGAACTAATTTTTACAAGAAACAGAGTTCAGAAATGTTGGTAGTTATCTAAACAGAATTCAGGAGCCAGGAGTCACAATTAAGTAGGAATTATGTACGACTAGCGGATGAATAAGCTGGTTTAAGAGCCCCAGCAAACTTAAAATTTGGTGGTCTTCAATCAGTAGCAGTTCTGACTCCTGATTTCTGAATTATGACTACTGTATTCTTCTTCAATGACTAACATCATTTCTTAATATTGCTTCTTTCCCCTGTTAAGAGTTCCCTCTTACACAAAGTACGGTAGAGCCGACATCCCTAAACCTTAATTGACTTTTCTATCCATATGCATCCAATATTGATCTCGCAACTTACGGCGTAAAATCTTTCCGCTCGGATTACGAGGAATGTTATTAATAAAGTCAAATTGACTGGGAGTTTTATAATCTGCTATTTTCCCTTTAAGAAATAATAGAAGTTCTCTGGCGCTTACGTGTTGCTCATCTCTAAGCACGACAAATGCTTTTATACTCTCACCCCAACGCTTATCAGGAATGCCAATGACAGCTACATCAAAGACAGCACTATGTTTGCTTAAGGCATTCTCTACTTCAGTGGGATAAACATTTTCACCAGCGACAATAATCACATCCTTGATCCGGTCAAAGATATATAAATAATTTTCCGTGTCAAGATAGCCCACGTCCCCAGTATGAATCCAACCATCAATCAGAGTGGTTTTTGTCGCTTGAGGATTTTTCCAATATTCAATCATACAAGCTGGGGTGCGAATACAAACCTCGCCAATCTCACCCACTGGTAACAATTCTCCATCTCGATCAATCACTTTTAAGCTCACCCCTGGATAGGGTAATCCGGCGGCCTTCATTCGTGGACTACCAGGAATATGCGCCTGAGGGGGAAGGCAGATTGCTGTATTCCCTGTCTCAGTTAATCCATAAATCTGGGCAAAGCTACATTGCATTATCTGTAACCCTTGCTCCAGCAAGGTCTCACTGATGGGAGACCCTCCATATACTAGCTTTCTTAAGCTCGTGAAATTGGTTTCGGTTAACTTGCGATCGCTTAACATCATTTGGATCATCGCGGGCACTACACAGGCAATGGTGACCCGCAACTCTTCGATTAGCTTAACCGCATCATGGGGAACAAACACCTTCATGGCAACATTGGTAATCCCCGCAGCAAATCCTTGCATTGCCCACCACAAGCCACCTATATGGAACCCTGGAATACCAATCAAGCTAATGTCGCCTGGTTGCCAATCAATCCAATCTAATTGAGTTTTGGCTAAAGACTCTCTAATCTTGAAAAAACTACGGTGTGCTAGCACAACACCTTTAGGTAAACCAGTAGTACCGCTGGTGTACAACTGGACGATCGCATCTTCACTTTTTCCCTGAAGTTGATGATCATCGTCAGGAAATTCCTGTTGCCATTCCTTAAACCCAATAGCTGACTCAATCTTTTCATCAACACTCCCATCCACTACAATCACATGAAGGAGTTCCGGTAAACTATCACGTAACTGTGTAATCATTGACTTTAAATCTAAATCCACAAAGATAAGCTGTGTTCCAGAATCTTTGAGAATGTGTTCAACTTCTTCTGCTGTCAGTCGCCAGTTAATTGGAACCAGAACCGTAAGACTTTTAGCACAACCAAACAGAACATCATAGTATGCTACGGATTCTTTACCTAAATAGGCAACGCGAGCACCTGGTTGTAACCCAAAGATTTTAATCCCATATGCCGTCCGATTACTACTACGATTCAAATCACTATAAGTTATTGAATCCGATTCATGAATCAAAGCAACTGTATTGGCTTGATGTTGAGCATGAAATACAATTGTTTCAGCTATTGTTTGCAACTGAGGATAATAAGTCATCATCTAAACCATTTGCTACCAGAAATTGTCAATTGGCCAAAAGCTTTCAACAGATTCATACGTTTGTTGAACATGTTTTTTTTCAATAAATTGTATTGAAGTATCCACTGCCTCCAAAGTTATATGGGCATTTGTTCCCGTAAATCCAAATGCGCTAATTCCAGCCCTGCGTTTATCACAAGGTGTCCACAGTGTTAGGCGATCAGCAACACGAATCGACATCTGATCCCAAGCAATTTTAGGATCGGGGTTGGAAAAATTAACCTGGGGCGGAATCAGGCCATAACGCAAGGCATAGAGTGTCTTTATCAGGCTAGCCATGCCCGATGCTGTTTCCATATGCCCAAGATTGGCCTTGACAGAACTAACATACAATGGTGGTGCATTTGGTTGATTACGTTGGTAGGCATCAGCAAGGGTTTCGAGTTCAATAACTCCCCCCATTCTTGACCCTGTTCCATGAGCTTCTACAAACTGAACATCGTGGGCATCCCACTCACATTGTTGAAGAACACTAGTAATAACTTCTTTTTGACTCCGCCCTGAACTCGATGATAAATTATGGCGCTGCCCATTCTGATGAATTGCAGTGCCACGAATGACCCCCCATAGCGGATAGCCCTCATCAATGGCATCTTGAGCACGGCGCAAAATGACAACACCACAGCCCTCGCTACGAGCATATCCATCAGCATCTGCATCAAATGGACAACTTTTTCCACGAGGCGATAACATGCCAGCTTTCTGAAATACAAAGAAGGTTAGTGGGGATAGCAACAGGTGAACAGCACCAACCACCGCAAAATCACAATCTCGCCGACGTAGCGATTGGACTGCCAAGTGAGCAGCGGTTAGTGCCGATGAACAAGCAGTATCCACAGTGATTGTTGGACCTTCGCTCCCCAATGCCATAGCAATGCGACCTGATGTTGCACTAAGAGCTGTGCCTGTACCCATATAGGGCGATAATTCTTTTTCGCTCATCCCTCGATAGAGCGATGCATACAAAAATTCTGATGTGCTAATACCGATGAATATTCCTACTTTCTTCCCTCGTAATGAGGATGGCTCAATTCCAGCTTGCTCAAGTGCTTGCCAGGTACAAGACAACAGCAGTCGTTGTTGGGGATCCATGTAGATCGCCTCTTGCTCTTCAATGCCATATCGTTTTGCATCAAACTGATTAATTGCCTCTAAGAAACCACCAGAGGAAAGACAACTTGAGTTAGTGAATGTCTCAGGGTGCCAACGAACTTTTCCATCGATGCCAGGCGGGCCATTGATATACTTTTGAGTTACAACGCAACTATCCTGTAAGGCTTGCCAAAGCTGGGATGGTGAGTTAATGCTACCAGGAAAGCGACACCCCATGCCGAGGATACCAATACTGGCAGTTTCTGCCTGACGCTTGCGGGCTAGCATTAGCACTAACTGCTTTGCCGACATACCTTTGAGTGACTCAATATACTCTTTCATGGGTGTTTTAAATCTGGCAGGGGGGAAGGAAGAGGAAAGGGGGCAGGGAGGAGGGAAGAATTAAGAGGGAATAGTTTGTATTGGGTTTTTGGTGAAACGGTATCAGCAATTGCTTATCAACTACCTATAGAATCGCCACCCTGTGTAAGTAGCTAAACAGAATAAATAACACATATTCTTTCTCTGTTCCCTCCCTCTTACACCAGACACATGAGCCGTTTTAAATTATCAAATTGACTCAGTTATTGCTGTTAATTCATCATCAATTTCGTGATCGCTGATTTCATAGACGGATGTTTCGATAGTACTTGGAGATGCTTCAGCACTATCATCGCCGCCTAAGCGCACAATCAGATAGTCACTGAGCATTGACAATGATGGATAATCAAACACTAACGATGACGGTAATGAAACTGCAAAAACTGCTTCTAAGAAGTTTTTCAACTCTACAGCCACCAAAGAATCTAACCCTAACTCAGCAAACTTTGTATCTAGATCAATTTGCTCAGAATCATCAATGTGCAAAACTTTAGCAACTTTTGCCCGTAAAAAGTTAAGAACGGTGAATCGCCGTTCTGTTAATGGCATGGATGCTAACGACTCCAGTGAAAAGGTCAGATGGGCTTGATCATAATTGTCTACCAACTGCTCATATAAGGCATTGGGGACAGTTAACCCGGATACATATCGATTCCAATCAAACTCACAGATCATAATTTGTGAGTCTTGCTCATCCATTCGCAGCAGCATTGATCGCAGTGCTTCGCGGGGTGAGAGAAATTTAATTCCTTTATCTTCTAAACCTTTGATGATTCGTTTATCGAGACGGGCTGCCATCCCAATTTCTCCCCAAGGACCCCAGTTAATGCTTATCCCAGGTAACCCGATGGCAGTTCGACAAATCATTAAGTGGTCAATAAAGGCATTTGCTGCTGCATAGTTACTTTGACTAATTGGCCCAAGAACAGAAGCAATAGATGAAAACCCAACAAAGATAGGAGGCTCAGGTAGAGAACGACTAATCTCGTGTAGCAAAAATGTGCCTTGTACTTTGGCACCCAGTACCTTATTGAAGCTTTCCATATCCTGTTTTGCAATAGGTGCATCAGATAAAACCCCCGCTGTATGGAAAATAGCCTTCAAGGGAATAGGAAGATGAGATAACTCTGTAAATAATCGAGCTACATCTTCTCTATTGGAAATATCACCTTGCAGTGGATATAATTTCACCTCTGCTCCCAGGGCGTTAGTCATTTCCTTAATCAAAGACTCAGATGGGTTACGGCTGACTAGCACAAGGTGACGAGCTCCTTTGTGCACTAGCTGGTCAACAACTACCCGACCCAAAGCACCATAGCCACCAGTAATCAAGTAACAATGCTGGTCATCAATCACAAATTGTTGGGTAACTGGTTTTTCTTCAGTCAGGCTTAGAGCTAATTTTCCAATATTTGCTCCTCGGCTGAGTACACTAAAGGCTTCACCAATTTCTGTCAGGTTGTAGGTTGTGGTGGGCAAAGGCTGAATCTGCCCAGCTTCAATCATCAAGCTAGTCCGTTCCAGGATTTCACGATTTAGTTGATAGAGTGTTGCTTCCGGGAACTCACTTAAATCGAAATTATAATACTTAACATCTGCTCGCTCTTGCTGAATTTGCTCGTGAGACCAAATACCAATTTTACCTAGCTCTACAAAACGACCTTCATTTGCTAAACAAGATAGGTTGGCAGGAATATAGTCCTTATTCAAGCTGTTGAGAATAATGTCTACTCCCTGAAAATCTGTTAATTGATTTATCTCTTGGGCAAACTCTAGTGTTCGTGAGTTCATGACATGCTGAACACCTTGTGCTTTGAGATGGGGCCATTTATGGGGACTGGCGGTAGCAAATATCTCGGCTCCAGCAGCAAGGGCTAATTGAACAGCAGCTTGACCAACTCCTCCGGCTGCGGCATGGATTAAAACTCGATCGCCTGCCTTGATCTTCGCCAGGTTATGAAGAGAATAATAAGCTGTAATGTAGGGAGTAGCCAGTGTTGATGCTTGGTGAAAATCAATGTTTTTGGGTTTTTTGACCACTGCGACTGAAGGCACGGTGACTCGCTTTTTCATACAGCCAAGATAGCTGAGTATGACCTCATCACCAATTTGGAATTCGGCGCGATCGCCCCGTTCAACTACGACACCAGATGCTTCAAAGCCCAAGGGTAACGGTTGATAGTCAATCCCCATTTCGCTAGCGTACTGCTTCAATAACCCCAGGGCATTGAGGACATCTTTAAAGTTCAAGCCCACTGAACGCACTTCTACTTGGACTTGATCATTCTGTGGCGGAAGCTCCTCAATTTTGACAGGTTTAATATTCTCAAGGAGACCATATTTGGTGATTTGTATCTCAAAATTCTCATCGTGTTCTTGAGATTGAACTGGAATAACACGACGCACATAGCGATTATTTTCTCGATAGGCAATTTGGTAATCGCTAGAATTGTTATCCCATAACACCCATTCTGACAGTAAACCCTTACAATTGATTGCAGTACTCAGTTGACGAGCAGACAGATCAATTAGGGTTGTCTTTAACTTTGATTCTTCGTTTAAGAGAACATGTCCAAATCCCCAGAGGGTTGATGCAGCCATTGAACCTATATTAAAGGTTGTTGCTTTATCCTCTGGCAACCATTGCCCCCCTTCAGTTACTAACCACAACCGCAAATCTCGCCTTACAGAATGGGAGGAACTGATACCTTGGACGAGGGTTAGTAGCGCTTGATAGTTAGTTTGGCAGCTATTGTTTAAGGTTTCAATATCCTGATAACTAGATATTGTCTGCCAAACGTAACATATTCCATCAATGGTGTTATCATTGGTAGTTGCCTCTAATATCGCCTCCACATTCTCCGCAAAGGATAACCGGATTGCTGCACGGTTCAATTCATCCCTATAGTTGGAGAATGCTGCTTGACTTTCACCCAGAACAGCAATATGGTGCGATGTCTGCTCTGCTTTTGGTGCTCCCACTAATGAACACTTAATCCATGTCGGCTTATGGAAAAACTGGCGCTGCGTTGCATTGGTTTGTGCCACTTGCTTCAACCCTAAACCACTCAGAGTAAATACTGGGTGACCGCCATCAAGCACCAATACATCAAGTGTCAAATCCACATCATTGCGGAGATTGGGTTGAATTTGCATTAACACACACAACTCACCGCGCGGCTTCTTATGGAATTGAAACCGTTCAAAACGAACTGGTAAGTAGACTTGGCTATCTTGATTACTCACCAAACCAATTAAACATTGCATTGCACAGTCAAGAACTGAGGGAGGCAAATACTCTACTATAGAACTCTTTGCAGGCTGTAAACGCCCTAAAATAGATGTTTCTCCCATCCGATGAAGACTCACAATCTGCTGAAATTCAGGCCCATACCGTAGCCCTAAAAACTCAAAACGGTTGTAAATTTCATCCTTACTAAGATTTTCTGCATCCAAATCACGCTCAAATGATGTGTATTCTATTGCTAAATTCCGTAGCTGCTGCTGACACGTCTGAATCAATGATGTGTGCTTATCGGCTGGTAATAACTCCGCTGTTACGTGTACACGCTCGATATCTCCATTAATACTAGGAATATAGCTGCTAATCGTAATCTGCACCACACCCTGATCGTTTTGGACGGCCAGTGTTGACAATCGAACTGATTCTTCACTCAAAAACAACGGTTCTGTGATTTTGACATTGGCAATTTCACCTGAAAATTCACCATTCAACCGATCTTGTACAGCAATTAGCATTTCCATGTAAGCAGCAGCTGGAAATACAATTTGTTCCATCACCACATGATCCGCCAAATACTGTGGTGAATTTGCATTCACGCTTTGGTTAAATAACAATCTTCCTGAAGTTGTATCTTCAACCTCAGATCCCAACAAAGGATGGGCTACACGAGTCGCCACCTGTATGTGTCCATGTTTGATTGGCAACCAATAGTCTTTTTCTTCAAACACATACTGGGGTAATTCAATTTTTCGTAACTGTTTGGGGTAATAATTTTCCCAATTCAAGTTAAATCCTGCTTCATATAGACTGACTAATGCTTTGGCAAGAGTATCTACATCTTCAGAATCTGCATCTAAGCAAGTCGCCCAAGCGTGTTGGTTGACTTCAACTGTCCGCTTGGCTAATTTGGTTAGGGTTGCTTTTGGCCCAATCTCTAAAAAGAAATGAGAGCCTCGTTGCTCCAAAGTTTGAATACATTGAACGAATAAAACAGGTTGACCAAGTTGTTGAACCCAATAATTAGGGTTACTCAACTCTTCATAACTGGCTATCTTTCCTGTCAGATTAGAGACTAACGATATTTGAGGCGGATAAAATTTGACCTGCTCAAAAACCGCCTGAAACTGGTCGTACACTTCTCGCATTAATGGAGAATGAAATGCATGAGATACAGGTAAGCGAACATAGTCAATTGTCTTAGCTGCTAACCGTTTAGCAAACTCAGCTAAGGCAGGTTCAGCGCCTGATATCACACATTGAGTCGGCATATTAATCGCTGCCAGGGCAATATCCTCGATTCCCTCTAGCAAGGGCAAGACATTAGCTGCGGCGTCGCGCACCGCAAACATCCCTCCTGGGGTTGAAACAGATTGCATTAAATGGGCGCGCATGGATACAATCTTGACTGCATCCGGTAAAGAAAATAACTCAGCAACAGTCGCCGCAACAATTTCTCCAATACTATGACCCAGAACTATTGACGGTGTTATCCCCCAGTGATGAATTAGTCGAGACAGTGCATACTCTAATGTAAATAAGGCAGGTTGGGTAAATTTTGTTTGGTTCAGTTTTTGTGTGCTGGCTTCCGTTTTATCAAACATCAAATCCCGAATCGAGAGGGAGAGATGTTCAAAAAATAAGTGATCACATTCGTCAACCGCCTGCCGAAAACACTTAAACTGCTGATACAACCCATAACCCATACCGCTATATTGAGCGCCTTGCCCCGTAAACAAAAACGCTATCTTCTCTCCTTTGAAACGTTTTGTTTGAGTATCTCTGATTGTACTTTGATACTCAGACAAAGCCTGTTGGAAAGCCCCAGAGCTATCAACTGCGATCGCCGTCCGATAAGGGAGATGAACCCGCCCAACATTACTGCTGTAGCACAATTTAGCCACATCAATCGCTTGAGCCGACGCAAACATGTCTACATAAGACCTAATCAGAGTACTCAAAGAAGCTTGAGTTTTAGCTGATAAAGTCAAAATATAAGGCGCTGCTTTAGACAATGACACAATATGAGGAACTTCTGGCTGAGAAATCACTGCCGGAGCCGCTTCTAGCACTGCGGAGGCAATTGTGCCAGTAAACCCAAAAGAATTAACTAATCCTCGCCGAATTGACGTGTCACCCCACGCTTCCGGTGAGGTAGGAATACGGACTTTGTATTGTTCCCAAGGAATTTTTTTAGATGGTGTCTTAAAATTTATATGAGGGAAAATTGTTTTGTGGTAAAGCTGAAGGACAAGTTTAATAACCCCACCAATTCCTGCCGCAGCTTCCATATGACCAATATTCGTCTTGAGTGACCCCACAATCACAGGATCACGCGTAGCTTCTGATGATTTGAAGACCTCGTTTATTGCACTCATTTCAATCGGGTCTCCCAAGCTCGTTCCTGTACCATGAGCTTCAACATACTGGATCTGCTCAGGTTTTAGTAGAGCATTTGCTATTGCTGCTTGCATCACTTCTGCTTGAGACATGCCATTAGGCACTGTTAAACCACCACTCTCACCATCCTGACGTACAGCAACACCACGAACCAACGCGATAATGTTGTCCTTATCCTGTAAGGCATCGGATAAACGCTTTAGAACAATAAACCCACATCCTTCACTACGCCCATAACCATCTGCTCTATCATCAAATGTTTTACAATGCCCATCTGGGGCTAACATATTCGCCTGAGAAAAAACAATCATATTACGGGGATGATGAATCGCATTTACCCCGCCACATAAAGCAATACTGCATTCACGACGGCGCAACCCTTCAACAGCCTGATGTAATGCAACTAGAGATGAAGAACAGGCTGTATCAACACTAACGCAAGGGCCGCGCCATCCCAAGAAAAACGAAACACGACCTGAAACCGCACTGTGAGCTGTTCCAGTACCAATATATGCCTCATATTCTTCATAGGAGAGAGAGTTAACTTCTAGAGTGTAGTCCATAGAACTCACTCCAACATAAACACCACCATTTCGACACTTGGAAGAATTCGGATCAATATTGGCATGTTCTAACGCTTTCCACATCGTTTTCAATACCAATCTTTGCTGGGGATCGATGTATGCCGCTTCTTTAGGTGAAATATTAAAAAAACGAGGATCGAACTGCTTAATATTCTCTAAATATCCACCCGCAGACGTACAAATTTTCCCTCTCTCTGTGGCGCCGTCACTGTAGAGATCATCAACATTCCAACGATCCTTAGGTATGGAGCAAATACCCTCTCCGCCATCTTGAAGAAATGCTGCAAATTCACTAAATGAGTAATTACCACCAGGAAAATCAAGTCCAACCCCAATAATAGCAATAGGTTCATGCTTCTGTAACAGCAAGTTTTCTATAGTCTTTTCCAACTGCTCAATCTTTTTTTCAGCTACTTCATTATTTTTATCAATAAATAACTGAGTTTTTTCTAGCACAATAAGTCTCCTTAAACCTACTTTAAATTAAAGCTTATGCTGATGTGGATAGGTGCAATATTTAATACCATTTCACTTTAAGGTTGCTACAAATAAGCAGCCGGGTGCAGGGAAAAAGAATTAAAAGCAAATGATTTGTATCAAGCTTTTCATGAAACGGTATGAACTAATACAACTGCTCTATGACTCGTAAAATGGATGATTATCGTGCAAGGTCAATCTAAATGAGATTGTTGGTTCCGAATTTGCTGCATGGTGAGCACAATGGACTAAAGAACGATTATCCCAAATTCGCACATCTCCTAGCTCAAATTCATGATGTTCAATTAATGGATGCTCAAAACTTTTATCTAACTGACCTGAATGCGCCAACAACGCGTGGAGAATACTTATATTCAGCAGGTTTCCTTGAGAATCATCTATTTGATAGGTAAAGCCCTCAGTGACATAGAGGACTTTTTCACCTGTGATGGGGTGAGTAAAACTTGTTGGATGCTTTGAAGGCGGAGTTTTCTGTTCTATCTCATCTAGGATTTCTGAAATTGGACGATAAACATCATCAGGACGAATCTTAAAAAAACGTCTTACACTGTGATAACAACTCGATTGAGTAGCGATCGCTTTCAGTTCATCAGGCAAATTTTTAAATGCCTTGGACATATCAATAAAGTAAGTGCCACGATCCTTACTAGGAATAGCTTGAGGATATACCATTG
Source organism: Pelatocladus sp. BLCC-F211 (assembly GCF_041928655.1). Lineage (NCBI taxonomy): Bacteria > Bacillati > Cyanobacteriota > Cyanophyceae > Nostocales > Hapalosiphonaceae > Pelatocladus > Pelatocladus sp. BLCC-F211. Next base: position 18,997 of record NZ_JBHFLM010000203.1, read on the forward strand.
AAAATGCAAATGGCTTTGGCATAAATGCATAATCGGCATGCCAAAACTTTCCTGTCTTCGGAACTCCAACCTGTTTACCATTATCGGAAACATTGGAAGAAACAAAAATCTCTTCCCTTTCTGGATGGTGATACATCGGTTGATAATATTTTTCTGGCTCCCCAAGACAATACCCCAAATCACAATACTGGTGAGGCGATAAATATTGATTCTTGATAACAACAATTTTGTGCTGATATATTAAATATTTCAAATCTTCAATGTCTTGACTTGAGACCTTTTTATCATCAAAATCATACACCATAACCCCACTTTTTCTACCTTCTATTAATTGAATTTTCATAGTTTTCTGCCATTAATTTCACAAGATTTTTAGACCAAAAAAATCTGAAACTTCACGAAAAAATCAGGATTTCGCGTTTGATTCTCTAAAGATAATTCAGAATGAAGAATGAATTCTGTACGACTAGCGAATGAATGAGCGGGTTTGAATCCCCCACTGATTTATTCTGACTCCTGTATTCTTCTTCAATTTGCTTATTGAAATGATGCAATCGCCCTGGAGTTTTAGCCAATCCTTTTAAGTCTTATGATTCCAGTTACTGGCGACCCCATCATTTCATTTATCTAAACAGAATACATTCGTCAGGAGTCAGTATTCAGTAGGAATTTTGTAAGACTGGCGGATGAATAGGCGGGTTTAAAACCCCTACTGATTGATTCTCACGGATATATTCTAACTATTGAATTCTGAGTCCTGAATTCTTCTTCATTTATTTGACGCTCTTGAATTAATGACTTCAGCGACATGTTTAGCCTTCTCCCGCAGGTTATTGTCATCATCTGCGTAGGAAAATAAATAAGCACTGATATCTTCGTCAAATAGTCGCCCATGTGCCAACATTTTCTTACGAATACTCCATGTCGTCTTATCTAAATATCTCAAAATCTCCCATGTTGGAGAAATCAAATTTAGATTGGAAATTGTTCGCATTGTTAATGATAGAGTGTGTGAACCAGGAAGGTTGGAAACCGTATGCCACCAGTAATTGGGCATAAATAACAAATCTCCCGGTTCTACAATGGCATAGAATTTAGGAACATACCTATAAAGTGGAAAACCACGTCTTGCAATCACATCGTTCTCCTCTCTACCATCTAACCGTGATGCATGGTACGTCGAGTGATCCTTCACTACAGGATACATCCCTGGAGTAAACAACGGATGGACAAACCGCCACCTCTTTCGACCTGTAATTTGTACAAAATAATTATCTCCTGGTTCAGTATGCCAGAGAGTGTGAGAACGTTCAGGTTGAAGAAATAGCTGCTGTGATATAACCTTCCCAATAGGATACCGTCTCCGCAACCAGGTATTTTTCTTCGCCTCATAACCAGAGAGTCGTTGAATGTGATTAATATCACAATACTGTTTAACTAGCACATCATTATCAATGTGCATGATATCCTCAATGGCTTTTGCACTTAAATTGCCATTTTTCCGAATAGAATCAATTAACTCCTTTACCGTGTGATAACGCATTTTATAGAAGTTATTCATTGGAACTGGCTGACCGTTATCTTCAAAATAAAGATTTGGTTCTTCATTAATCGGAACTTCGATATTGCCATAACGCTCCTCAAAAAACTCCAGATTAAACACGCTCATCGCAGGCCAGTTTCGAGCGCCACCTTTGATTAAGACAGGGCGTAACCTTTTTTGAATAGTGGGCATAAGCTCTGGCGCATCTTCAGATAAAATTTCCCGAATGGGAATATCTTCAGTTTGCTCCGGTAAATTTTGTTCACAGAACTTAAGTAAAGAACTCATTCCTGTTTCATAAAGAGTTCTTCCTAGAGAAGGTTGGAACTGATGAAATTCTGCTTTTTCACCCTCTAGCTTACCAAACTTTGCCAGATAAGCAAACCCAAGCCAATACTTTAGTCGTGCCGATAAAGGTAATGTGGGCAACGGAAATTCTTCCCAGTTAGTGTCCGCTTTATTCCAGTTAGCGTCTGCTTGATTTATTACTACCATTGCGTTTCTCCAAAATTTTTCAATAGTATTACAAGGCTTCTCTATGTAGGGTTTAGTCCATTCAAACTAAGGCGATACTAACTCTTGATACTACTTTTTGACAGAACTAAACCACCATTTGTAATCATCGACTATTAGCCCTTCTTTTTGTAAATCAGGACTGACTTTTTCAAACACTTCTCGATATTTAAAGAAAGGCACACGAGGAAAGAGATGATGAAGTGCATGGTGATCATGACCAAACAATAAAACTCCTGAACCCCAAAATCTGATGATTCTAGAATGCTTAAATTGCTCAGTCGATTTAAATGGGAAATGAGGTAAGTATCCTGTCAATATTTCTGCAAACAATGTCGCTATTTTGCTAGGAACGTACCAAAGTAACAGAAACTCGATGAAGTGCCCATAAAGAAAAGAGAGAAACAAGACAAGCAATGAGGCATAATTAATTAAAATCATAACCAACTTAGCTTGACGCACTCCTTTGGTTTGAGGCATTTTCGCTTTTGGGCCACGTCGAATCATGGTTGTAATTAATATGAGTCTTCTCAAGAAAGCATTTCGGGCTGCTTTCCACCAAGACTCTGCCGCCAAATAATAATCTGGGTCTGCATCAGGATCGTTGGTATGTGCATGATGCTTTAAATGCATCATACGGTAAGACGAAAAAGGCATAATCAAAGGAATACTAGATATCCAGCCAAAAATTGTATCTAATAGAGGAATTTTCTCAAAAGAAGACCCTTGCCCGGATATATTTCCATGCATTGCATCATGCAGAGGACCGAGCGAATAATATGCACAAATGGTACTAGTAACAAAGCCAACCCAAAAGGGAATTATCCTTTGTACAACAAGAGCAATAGAACCAAAATAAACTACAAACAAAAGAATTTGATAAAAGATAGAAAACCAAGCCACCTTTCCGTAGTAGCTGCGAATAATTTCCTTTGTTTCTTTGTTGAGGTCACTGATAGTTCTTGTTGTGCTTTCAGAGAAAGCTGTGACTCCATCAATCATTTCTTTACTTAACATGCTTCTATTACTCCCAACTTTTCTAACATCAAAAGTCTGAAAGCTTACAATTTAAACAAAGCTAACCTTAGAAGGTAAAAAAAGCTAAGAATCAGACTTTACAAGCTGTAAATATCTCAAATCATGCTGAAAATTAAACTGTATTGGAAATTGACATGATGGTATTTGGAAGACTGTGAGCCAGTTTGTTTCAGACTGGAAACGACGTGATTTTAGTTAATGACTCTAAATTAAAAACTTGTATTGCTCACCTTATTGACTATAACATTAATTGCTTAATATTCAATAATAAAAAATAAATATTTAAGAGAATAGCGAGCAGAAAAACGATATATACAATTTTGTGTTTGGCTATTTAAAAACTAAACTAAAACTTGAGAACAATACTTTGGTAATTGAAAAATATAGAGTCCAAATTCTTGCCAGTACGAGATTTGTTCTTTGACGGCTTTACTTTTATGAATTGGAGCTTGGTCTTGTATGATGACAGTAATTTGACCTGTTTTTTCAAGTCATTGTTGGGCTGACTGCGCTTCCCAATGCATTAATTCAATGTATGAATGACTCTTGAAACCCTTGAGCGATAATCCATAGTTAAAGCTCTGACCTGGCTCCAAAAAACCACAGATAATTAGTCGTCTACCTTTTCGTTTCGTTTGTTCCATTGCTTTTTGTTGACCACGGAAGAACCATGTGTAACTTGCATTTGACCACAAACTAAAACCTGATTCATCTAAGTACTTCAAGCAAATTTCACCTGTTGCCGCCGCTAGTTCCAGCATATCCAAATCTGCTTGTCCAATTTCTTTCAAATTTGGATCTTGCTTTTGACGATTTGAAATCCGAGTCCGCTTCCAAACTATCCCTTTTTTTTAGTATTATTCTTAACTGACGGGTACTTAGGTTTACCAGTCTTGTCTCTAATAATTTCTCACACAGTTGTCTGCTGTTATAAGTTCGCTGTTCTTTCGCCAAACTTTGTTCGACTACCGATTCGATATCCTCCGGTTTCCACTTTGGTGTTCGACCTGGACGGGGTGCATTCCATAGTCCTTCAAAACTATACTTTTGCCATCTGTGTATCGTGGCACGAAAGACAGTCAGTAGTCCAGTTGAAGTAGGATGCTAATTCTTTGACTTTCCATCCCCTTAATGACAGTTTCAATAGTTCCGCTCTATCTTTTGTGATTTGTGGTACATTATCACTTCGTTTTAATTCCAGCAGTTTTTGGTCTTCGCTGCATCTTAGAAAAACTCTTAATGGTGGGGATGACATCGTTTATAAGATCTAATTAATATCCGTACTTCGCTGATGATTTTCTATTGTTGGACTATGCGATCGCCGCAACGCTACCACCTTAACTTTTCTTTAGATAGCTCGTTTATTTTTGTCTGACTACTTATTCTAATTCAGACTCAAGGCAAATGTGAACAACAAAATATCTTTGAAATTTTAATTCGAGCAGGCACTCAGAAAGATAGTATTGAAAACACAACCAAAGTCCTGGAGTTCACAAAATTGCCTGTTGCAATAGCCCTTTCTCATCGGACAAATTCCAAACATAAGCAATTTGCCCATTCTTGATTATGACGAACTCTGCATAAGCTACAGAAAAACTTTTGCCTGTTGCAGGCAAACCCATATACTCACTCCGAAAAATACCAGAGATTGTGCCGTAGTGTGCAACCTGATTTCCTCTGGCTACGAATTGGTCAATTTTATAATCTAAGTTTCCAATCAGAGATTGAAACTTTTGAGCAGAAATTCTTAGCTCGTCATGTCCTTTGATCGGCGGCAGAAGTTGTTCATGAAAGATTATGTTAGATGACATCACAGAAAGAATTTGGTCAATATCTCCTATCATCCTTCCCCACAGGAACTCTATAACAAGTCGTAGATTTTCTTGTTCCCCTGTAGTGAGTCCCTTAAAAGAACTTGGTTCCCGCAGTAATAAATTTTCTTCCATAGACATTCAGATTCCACTGGCAACTAGCGAATAGTTACAACGCAACTGTAAGGAGTTTAGGACAATGCTAACCGCTTTAAATACTATAAACGCTCCTGCAATACGTTTAGCACCAAGTAAAAAAGGCAACTATGCTGAAGGGTGCAATATAGTCTGGATTTGAAGCCTAGAATAATTGCCAGCTACCAAATCAGAGATTAGTTGCCTTGTGCCTTTCCTGTTAATCCACCAAAATGCACTCTACTGCAACCCAAGCTATGCTTGATTGACTGCAATATAATCGACGATTTGTTGTACAGTTTGAATTTTTTCTGCAAGCTCATCTGGAATTTTAATTTTAAAGGCTTCTTCCAGTACCATAATCAATTCAAGAGTATCCAAAGAATCTGCGCCTAAATCGGCCACAAAATCAGCATCTAGCGTCACTTTTTCTTTTTCTACACCAAGATATTTAGTTATTATCTCTGTTACTTTACTAAAAGTTTCCTCAGTTTTTGCTGTTTGTATCGATGTTTTTATTTCATTCATAATGCCTGCCATCTCGCCTAAAATATCAACGATTTTTCTGTACGCTTCAAAGTCATTTGAATTACGGTGTGCTTTGTGATTGTCTAGCCATATTCGGCGGATTTTATAACTGCTAGACTTAAAATCCCAAACCATAATTTGGTATTTCTCTATCTTTAAATCCATTAAACAACAAAGTTTGCCTCTGTTTATATACTTCTGAGTTACATTTTATCCCTTCCCTTATTTATCTAAACAAAATACATTAGTCAGAAGTCAGTATTCAGTATGAATTCAGTACGACTGGCGGATGAATGAGCGGGTTTAAGATTCCACCAAATTTTAAATTTGGTAGTCTTCAATCAGTGGCGGGTCTGAATTCTCCACTGATTGATTCTGACTCCTGAATTCTGAATTCTTCTTCAAGACTCTTTTATAAAATCGACCTTTAAGTGTATTTAACATACAGTGGGCTGTAATTATAATAATTAATCTAGAACAAGTGGTTCTTCAGTACCTTTTATGCTAAATTCACAGTCGAAAATCTCATAAACCTTTCTATACAAGGGAAATTCTGCTTATTGACTAATATTATTTCTTAATCTTGCTTCTTTCCCCTGTTAAGAGTTCCCTCTTACAGACTGTTAATTTGGCATAACAAGTACGGTAGAGCCGGATAATCAAGACTGTCCCTAAACCTTAATTGGTTCTTCCATTATGAAGTTAACTATTTTTTGAATTACATCTTTACTTAAGAGAATGCGTTGATGACCAAGGTTTTGAGTTTTATAGATTTCTGAATGATGATTATATGCATTAAAAATTTTCATAGTTTGCTCTTGAGGAACAACATCATCATCGTCATCGTACACAATCAGCACTGGTACACTAATTTTTCCAGCGTTATAGTTGACTGAAAAAGTTTGCCATATATCCTTAATTGGAGCGAATAAATTTTCAATTCGCTTTTTTAAATTTTCCTGGACAGGATGAGAGAGCCGAAGTTTTCTTGAAAACTCTTGCTCTAAAAACGAGAAATCACAAACACCACTAATTGATACAACTTTGTCTACTAAAACAGATGATTTCAGTGCTTTAAACAGCCCTAAAATACCGAATGAATGACCAATCACTGCTGAAAACCGACCATATTCTTGTGATAACTGTTTACAAATTTCCTCATACTCTAAAATTGTTGTTGTTTTACCATCCGATTCACCATGAGCAGGAGCATCAAATGCAATAGGACTGTATTCAGCATCAAGTAGCTTTTTTGCCAGTTTAGTAAAACTAGCCGCCCGCGAACCCCAACCATGCACCAACAACACCGGATTTGTTCCATCACCCCAGCGGTAAACAGCAACTTGCTTTCCATTAATGGAGATGTGATAGCGATATGCAGATGTCATCATTTCAATTTGCGATCGCCCAATAGCAGCAGGAGACGACGGACGACAAAACAGATAAAACACCATATACCCAGCGATTGATGGTGAAAAATATCCGATGAGGTTAAGATTTTTGAAAAGGAATTGAAATGTAGCTTTCTTCATATTGTTACTACTCCTTATTTAACCACACAGATTACGGCGGAGAATCCTTTCTCCTCAAATTACAAGAAATGCTGTTAATAAACCTGGAAAAGTGAGGCGATCTTGTACTGTTTGAATGCTTAACAATCACTCAAGCCAAGTGATTTTAATACCCCTTCTAAAATAACTTGTTCATTAAATTCATAATCACCGAAATCAGTAAAAACGAACTCTTCTAAATTAGTTGTGTAAGACGTTTCACTGCGTGACTCCCCATTATTTCCGAGAACAGCACTCCTGGGAAAATAGTCTTTCAAAACCACACTTTGCAAATATGTAACTAGGCTAGCAATTGTAGGATTATTGAAAAAGACTTCAAGACTAACAGTTATATTTATATCGCTTTCAATCTCTTGCTTGAACTGTTGCAGCTTTAAGGACGTTAAACCAAGTTCAAAATAGTTCTGCGCCAGTGGTAGGTATTCATCCCATTCAATTAGTAGCAACAGCTTCAATTTATTAGATAAATAATCAATCAGCCATTGCTCACATTCACCAGGTGTAACGCTTGCTAACCGAATAACGACTTCATTAGAATCCATAATTTAAATACCTGTTGAAAATACGTTTAAAAACACATCAAGGGTGAAAGTCAGTATCAACTATACAGGAGGATTTACAATGGCTAACTTAACATTACCACTGCAATTACCACCTTGGTCATCCCAATAACGACATTTGGTAACTATATACATCAATCCAGATCTGACTCGAATATTCGTAAATTCAATCTCACCCCTAAACTGACGGGACTGCATAGCATATCGAAAAACACTTTCAAAATTCACAATATAAATATCCGGTAGCTGTTTAGCCCAATAATCTGCCATAGTCCAGGAATAAAATGATGTCATTAGCCTTTCTTTTACAGATTTGGCTATAACATAATACATCATTTGATTGTAGCAAATATTGAACTCTACCGAATTAAAATGACCCGTATCATCGATATAACATGATTCAGGTATGGCAAATTCACATCGTCCTATGACACGTCCCCGATCCTGAGGATCGCCCTCTTGAATCACCTCAGCAGACTTAAGGTATTTGCAATGAGCCTTGTAAGGCTTAAGTACTTGTGCTAGTAAGATATCATCATTATTGACCCAGATACTATTCAGTTTGACGGTCTCTTTACTTGAATTTTGAGGTATCCACATAATCGTTTCTCCTAATAAAATTGTTGAGATATTTTGAACACAGTCCTAATACCAGGACAGCCGCATCATGTTAATAAGCAAATTGCGGTTTAAAAAATAATCAAACACGAAATTCTGATTTTCTCGTTGATTCTTAATCTTCGTTGTCATCAAGAGTAATTTAGATGCGGTTGTCCTAGTCCTAATACAACTGCTCTATGACGATGCCCATATTGTGAGCAAAGCCTGGATAGCTAATGTATGCAATGCGATCGCTACTTGATTATTGAAGGTGTCAACAAGTACGAGTATTTATGAGAATCAAATAGCCCCGGCTAAAGTAACGTCAGTTTTTGCAATACAATAACTGTTATTTTCTACAGTCTTATCGTCGCTAGCAAGTTGACGTGAAATCGTAATCACCACGTCGATGTCGGAAGCAGTTACTTTTTTGACTTCAGCTATCTTTCCTAACCATTTGTAGTTCTGCTGTTCAATGTCTGTAATGCAGAGATAATGACCAATCTTAAATAACAATTCCATCTCCATCTGGGCTTGGTTGTTAGGTGGATAGTCACTGTTATTAGTCATTGGCAGCATAATAGGGCCCTGATCAACTATTTGAGAGTATGGTGGAGTTTTTGTTTTTTCTCCCAAGAGTTTATCCTCAGAAGGTTCTACAACACTAATACACTCATCTGCTACAGGCTGTACCACGTCAAATGACTCATCTTTAGGTGCGTCATTAAAAGAGACTGTTTTGGGAGTTTTTGCCTTAGATCCCTTCTTGTACTGATTAACGATCGTACAAGCTGAGGAGTAGGAAATGACTTCTCCAAGACTAGCTCGCTCAAGAGCTTCTTTCCTCGCCTGTTGAGGGGTAGAAGGAGCTGCAAGCAGGTAAAGAGCGGAAGCTGAAATATGCAAATCCGTCAAATTGACGGATTTAAATTGGGCTTTTACCTGCATAAACCTAGTTGCGGTTGATTCGCTCCAATTAAACTCATACTTTAACCAATTTATGAAGTTTCCATGTCGTAGCTGCTGTTTTACCTCACTCAGTTTTTCTCCAATTTCAATGATGTCTTGAGATGTACGGCGAATAAGACTTTTAATGTCCCTAGTATACTGTTGTAAAAAAATTCTGGTTTCAGTTTCCAGAGCAGTATAGTTAAAGTTTTGTTCTTCTGGATTTGATGGTTGTCCTTTTGAGAAAGATGGTAAATCATTTGCACCCATTAACAATTAATCTCCAAAGCCTACAGAATAAGTTTTTAAAGGCGATGATCTTTAAAAGATGGAAAGAATCGGGCAAAGTTTAGCCAAAAAAGAAGTTTCTAGCCTTTGCTTATTAAGAATTGCTTCAATAACCGCCAAATTTGCACTGTATCTTTTTATGTTATAAAATTCTCTATTTCTTACAGTGCAAGGATTTGAGAGCGCTTGTCAATCCCCACAAGCTAGACTTTTGGGGGTGGTGCCATCTCTTCTACTGCCACATTCTCAGAGATCAAGTACACATTACTAAATTCATCACGCACTATGTAGTAGCTGTTAACAAACAAGTTCCAGCGAGAGCGCTGCTCGTCAGTCCCCCGCCAGCGGAAATCAAATCGGGAATCGCCTCGCTGTTGAGTTTCGCGGCGCATATCTTCCAAATCAGGGGGATACCAGTAGTCTGAGCGTTTGCGTTTAGTTGCGCCAGCCAAATCAGTGCCAGATATTAAAACAGCACTAGCTTCTGTGAGTACTATCTGGCGTTCGTCAGAAACGCGAATTATTCCCCCTTTAATATGAGGGTTTTCAATCCACCTAATCAGAATGGGAAGTAAACACTGGGATAACTTCAAATCGTCAATTTGAATTCCTGCTGTTGGGATAATTGGTGATGCTGTCCTCATTGTTCCTTTTTGAAAATTATAGTATTTTGCGACAATTGCGTGGGGATTGATAGTAATTGGTGGGCAACAATAGGGAGGATAATAAATCTCTATTTTTTCAATATTCCAGCTGATACATTGTTTGGATAATAAATAGCACTTTTCCCAGGAAATTACCCTAGCTTTCTTGATACTTAAAGTATATATTTTTACAATTTTATTTTCCAAAACTACAGGGTAATTTATCCCGCATTCCTTAGTAAATAGTCGGATGACTTCATCATTAACTATTTGCTGTGCAGCTCTAAGTAACTTTATTTCCATTACACAAAAACTCTCTCTGGTATACTTTGCATAGGACGTAAGCTGAGTGTTGACATCGATAAACGATACCGTTTGTAAGGACAAGAGTCCACTCGCCCCTACTTAGTTTGAAAGGCGTAAGCTACGCCCGTCAGAAGTATAAATACTCAAACGTTAATCTGAATCAATTAGCTAGTACTTAGATCCATCAGGTAGTCTCTGCGGAGTTAGGTTATGAGATCGAAAATTACCCCGTTTCACTCTTCTGCTCTTGTTAATTTGGCACTGAGAAACGCTTCAAGAACAACGGAGTGATGCTATCTGATTAAGTAAATATCCGGAAAAGTATATCTAAATAGAACACATTCGTCAGGAGTCAGTATGAATTCTGTATGACTGGCGGATGAATAGATTGCTTCAAGACCCCCACTAAATTTTAAATTTGGTTGTCTTCAATCAGTGATGGGTCTGATCCCTCTTTTGTTACTTTAGGGAAAGAAAAAAGAATGAACTTAACTGGCAATGGGGAAACTCATAGGAGCCGCTCGAAAATCATTCATGAAGGCAATTAATTTGAGAAAGCAGCGTTTCAGACCAGGAATATTGAAATCCGCAGTTCTTAGGTTTAATAGAGTTTTATCCTGATCGCGAGTCAAAAACACCCTTAAACGAGCGCCCATATCTTAGTCACCTCGGTAGATGCATTCTCTGTATTTACTTATCTTCACATAGTTTGGTTTTTCACGCCGACTTACTTATATGCAACGGTAAACAGTAATAATTAACTCCTGTTTCGAGCCCTTTTCAGCACTGGTCGAAGACTTCTATCTTGTATTTTTACCCTGTATGAACAAAGCCGTAATTGGAAAGATCAAAAATACTGATTTGGAGTCCTTGAAAACAAAAAAAATGTTTTTATAAGAACACTCAATAGCAGCATTAAAACTTTGGTACAAGATAACAGCTTTTTCAGCAACTTATCATACCTTTTCTTCTTCCTCTTAAGTTAATACATACCTTTGATGAACGGTCTCAGGTTAGTAATTTTGTTAGCAATATATGACCAAAAAATTTATATACGCTCAATTTATCACCAAAAAACAAATTTGACAATAGCAAATGGTCTTTTTTTTATAAAATGGTAGCAAAATCTAAACAAAGCTAGGACTTACGCATTGACAGAATGGTAAAATAATGTATCAAAATGCGAAACTCGTCTAATTATTAGGTATCGGAAAATCAGAGAAATCAGCAAACCATCCACGGCACAATGTAATCTGGAGCATTACACTCTATTTCTGCTATCAGAACCAAAGCATGGAGGATGTTCTAGATTAGCGGAGATATTGGGAAAAGTGTCACATGACAGTGTGAATAGGTTTTTATTGAGAGAGATACGAACCAAAAGATTTATTTGATACAGTCAAAGAAATCATCAACCTAGTAGGAGGGGTTTTAAGTGTTGATGACACAGTCAGTAGACCGAAAAGTTTTGCGATCGCTACGAGACAAAACACATCAGTGGTGGTATTTTCTTGATCATCCTGAGGTACCTCCAGATAACAACTTGGCTGAACGAACCCTAAGACTCGCCGTCACGAAACGAAAAGTTAGTGGAGGTTCCCGTTCTATGGAGCGGTTTCAAGATACTGCAAATTTATTGACGGTAATACAAACTTGTCGTCGTCAAGGACGTTCCGTAATTGCATTTTTTGAGCAAGCTATAAAAGCGATGGTTAGTCTGCACTCTGAAACATGGTGCTAATCGTGATATTATTTCTCTTTTTCTGTCCAGTTCCGCAATTAATATTAATCCTGCATCCGATGTTACAGGCTCACCTATATTGGTCTAATTTTCATATCATCCTACTTGCTAAGTTGTTTAATCAGTGATAAATTAAGAATACTAATCTGTATTTGTTCAAATTTTGCTGACAATAGATGCTAAAGAGCGCCTATCAAAGTTGTGTATCAAGTTAAGAGGAAATCAAAGAATACGACAAATTTCAGAAAAAGCTGGAATATCACATTCTGCTTGGTCTGATTGGGAGAATGGAAAGGGCAATTTAGGTGAAATCAGCGCTAAACGATTGGCTGACTATATTTGCACTACAGTTAGTGACTTGCAAATTTACTTGAATGCAGGTTATTCACTTGAAGAATATTTACAAATTTCTCAGATAAAACAGTATGGTTATGTACCCACTGGACTAATTGCCTCGGTTGAAGAGGTATTACTGTGGATGGAAGGGCTGAGTTTATATGATTTAGCTCAAATAACAGCGAAAGGTGGTGATTTGATTCAAGAACTTGTTAATGGTTCAAGGAACTTAGACAGGAAGAAAAATCGTAATAACGATGAGAAAAAAGTAACTAACAAAATTATTGCTCAGTTAGTTAGGAGGTATCGCGCTACTGTCTTAGAAGCATTTCTCGATGCCGAAGTACCAGGAGCAGAACAACGAGTTGAGGCAATTATCCTCGGTGAACAACCTAAACCTCCAGAGGTTGCATTATTGACCCAAGTGCTACCGATTGATCCAGACCAACTTTACGATATTTTCCTCCAGGAGTTTCCGTGTAGTAGTAATAGCTCTCCAGCCAATAAAGGTGATAATATATATCAAGTATCGAGATAAATGGGTTCTTAGGGACTTCCAAAGAATAAAATCACCAATTATAAGAATGATAATCATTGTAAGTAGGTGAAGGAGAAGCAGCCAAGGGCTGCTTCTCCTTCACCTTTTTGTAGTAAATTCAATTGGGAAGGAAAATTTTGGGTGTAGAAGAGTGTCGATAGAATTAACTGATTCAGTAAAAAAATTGTTCCAGGAAACAACAAGCCAACTCAAAGGTGCAGCAAGGCGGCGCTTTCAAGCACAAATTGTGATGGAGTTAGGTTACGGTGGACAACTACTGGCTCAAGAACAATTGGGATGGGATAGAAATACTATCCGTAAAGGCATTCGAGAGTTAAGCAGTGGAATTAATTGTGTAGATAATTATTCTGTTAGAGGACGCTGGAAGGCAGAAGAACACTTACCAAATCTTTTAGAAGACATTAAAATTTTAGTGGATCAACAGAGTCAAACTGACCCTAGTTTTAAAAGCCAAAGACTGTACACGCGACTAACAGCAAGCCAAGTGCGAAAGCTTTTAATTGAAAAGTTAGGTTACAGTAATGAACAGTTACCGACAGAAGAAACTATTCGCGTCAAATTGAATTATTTAGGTTATCGCCTCAAACGAGTGGCAAAAGTTCTTCCTCAAAAAAAATCCCAGAAACAGACGCAATCTTTGAGCAACTAGCAATAGTTAATCAATCGACTTTAGATGATATAGCGGTTCTCGACCTAGTGAGGTACGTTTTCAAAGCTATTAACTTTAATTAAGAAGGATTGGGGTATACCTCAGTTGCTTAGGAAACGCTATAAGAGCGTTTTACGTCTAAGCCTTGATGCAAAAGCTCGTGTAAATATAGGCTCATTTGACCGAGGAGGTAAAAACAGAGTTCCAACTGAAACTGAAGACCATGATTATTATCCAAAAACGACCATAACTCCTTACGGTATATTTCTTCCAGAGTTAGATGAGATAGAGACAGCTTTAAATTTCGCTCAAAATATGAATTGGAAAGGGAAACATCCAATTGTGAAGTTGGTAACTCAAACTTATGAAAATGGAATTAAGCTGACCAAAAAAGCTATGTCCAAAATCGAAAAACAAATTAAACGTCTGACCAATTCTACAAATGAAGATTTCCCAAATTTAGGTAAATGGTTTATTGATATCTATTGTGAAGCAACATAGTCTTTAATTTTTTTAACAGCTTTTATAAAGCTATAAATTAAATAAACTCGCAACTACCCCAAGGACAAACGAAAGAGAAAGGGGTGTAAATTCTTCACGCATATTTGAGGGGAGAGAAAGGGTTGTTGTTTAATTTCAGCGAGTAACTTGTCGTAGAGTGTAAATTCTTCACGCATATTTGAGGGGAGAGAAAGTGCTTGCCAACGGCAAGCACTTTCTCTCCCCTTATAATGATTATCATTATCTTTTAATAGCTGTCTCTTGAGTTTTTTTGATTAATTTATTCTTTGGAAGTCCCTTAAGTGATCGCAATCGCCAAAGTACCAAAATTGGGTTAAAAACATCATTTATTTCATAGTACAAACGTTCACCTTGAAAGGGCTAGTCCTGAAGTTAATTCCAGCATATCAATATAAAACACGAGATATGCTGGAATAATTTGTACCAGTTAAACGGGGTAGGACTGGCAATAGGTAATCTTATTGATTAACCAAGTAGAGAGCCAGTGTATTGTCCGTTTTTCTTACGATTCTTCATGGTTTAACTCCTTCTATTTGTTTGAGAAAGTGTACGTTTTTAAGACTGACTAAAATGGGTAATCTTATTGATTAACCAAGCTATTGTTTAACGTATCACTTATTTAGTAGGTTTGATTTACAACCTATTTAAATAATATTATATACTCAAAAATAAATCAAGTTTTATTAATTTTATATTTTAAAATTCTGAATAAATAAATTAATAAATACTTATAATATAAATTTTATATGGAGATATAGCAATCCTAAATCATTTGTGAAAAATCACACTCATCGATTTTAGAGGATGGAATCACAGGATTGAAGCTTAAGTATAAAGGCTCAAAAGGTTATCTGACAGCAGTACAACATACTACAGTAATTGACTGGCTCAAACAGAAGAATTACTGGCATTTAGACGAACTAAAAACATATCTCGAAGATAGTTTTGGTGTGGTTTCTGAGTCAAATCAAAGCTACTACGAACTGTTTAAACAGAATATAAGTTGGAATAAGACACAGAAGAAGAATCCAAACAAAAACCCTGACTTAGTAGCGAAAAAAAAACTTGAAATAACTGCATGGCTCGATACCCATCAACGTGAGATTGTATCTGGGGAACTGGTTGTGTTCTTTGAGGATGAATGCCATCTTTTGTGAGGAGATATTTGTGGTTATGTTTGGGGCAACACAAAAGAACGCATAGAAGTCCCAGTGCTCAACGAACGGCAAAGACAGACCTACTTCGGTGCCCTGAATTATTACACACAAGAATTTTTGCTTCAGCCCCACAAAAAAGGTGATTCACAGTCTGCGATCGCATTTGTTGAGTATCTGCTGGCTCAATACCCTAAAAGCCGTATTGCATTGATTTGGGATGGAGCTAGTTATCATCGTTCGGCTGAATTCCAAGCTTACTTAGAGTCTCTAAATCAAGGACTTAATGAGAACGAATGGAAAGTTACTTGTATTCGGTTTGCTCGCCTCTGACCCAGCACAAAACCCTGTAGAAGATATTTGGTTGTACGCTAAAAAGTTTGTCAGAGAGTTTTATCATCTGTGCAAATCATTCGCTGCTGTCAAGAGATTATTTGAGTTCGTTACTCACCACCAAATATTTGATTTTCCAAAAATGTTTATCTATGATTCATTTTCACGAATCATTTATGATTGCTATAGTTGGAGTCGTCATTTGTCATTGGTCACTGACGGGGCGACAAAAAGTGCTATGATGCACCAAAACGGAAGCAAACGACACATTTCATTAGTGGTTAAGAAAGTAAATGTAACTGTGTCGTTGAAGAGTTCTAGCATAGGACATTTGTGAGGCTATAATGAAAAGCTCAACATACTTACTAGCAAAAAAACAAAACCGTCAAAAAATTACTGCACTGACCTGTTATGACTATCCCACAGCGGTTATTGAAGACAGCGCTGGAATAGATATTTTCTTTGTGGGAGACAGTGTAGGGACTAATATTTTAGGCTACGACAGTGAGATGGAAGTCACAATGGATGATATTGTTCATCATTTGAAGGCTGTTCGACGGGGAACATCTCAAGCTTACATTCTCGCAGATATGCCCTATGCTTCTTACGAAACTCCTAAGCAAGCTCTAGATAATGCCAAAAAGTTGCTATTGCATGGAGCTAATGGAGTCAAGTTAGAGGGAGATCGAGAAGAGGTTATTAGATACTTAGTGGAACATGGTGTAGAGGTGTGTGGACACCTCGGCTTGCTACCACAAACTCAACAGGAGAAAGCTGTCCAAGGAAAAAGTTTTGCAGCAGCTAAGGAATTAATAGAAGTTGCGTTGATCTTAGAGAAGATCGGTATATTTATGCTCTTACTTGAGATGATTCCCGAGGAAGTAGGACAGCTCATCTCTGAGAAGTTAAGTACCCCCATAATCGGCATTGGCTCAGGAAGATTCACTGATGGGCAAGTTCTAGTAGTTAATGATATTCTAGGGATAACACCTCGAAAGCTGAGATTGGCAAAGAAGTATCAGGATTATCAAACACTTAGTCTTCGAGCAGTAGAACAATACAAGGAAGAGGTGGAGCAAGGGGTGTTTCCATCAGAAGATAATGTTCGCCATATGCCACAAGAAGAACTGCAGAAGCTTATTGAGTGGGTAAAACAAAGTTTATGAGGAAAAATGACAATTTTAGTAGCTTTCAAAGTTTTTCATAATAAGTGATCGCTAAAGGTTTTGTAATCTGTAATACTTTATTTTTATCCAAGAATACTAGCTAATACTAATTTAACGTGAGTTCGACGAACTAAAAAACAGCAGGAGGCAGTGCAGGTAAGTCTTTTGGGTAAATATCAATAGATGGTTTTTTTGGCAAATAGGTATAAGCAGCCAAACCAGCCATCAAATTAACTAAAAAGTTAAATACACTGCGATGTCGGGAGTGTTCTATTTGACACATGTTTTTCAGATGGTCATTGACCTTTAGCTTTTCTCGCCGTCGAACTCACGTTAATTTAATATGAAGCTGCATATAATAAGGAGAAGCAAACTCGAGAAGTTTAAATACTCATGAGCCGCCAGTTTAAGAGAGTTTAAAAAAAACTTAGGGACTTGCGTGAAAATAAAATACCAGTCAGGTAATTGATATAAAGCAGAAAAGTCATAAATGATTGGTACATTATTAAATTGCAAGTCCCTTACCACTTCCTACCGTCTCGCCAAAGCACGGTAGATAACAGCCGTTGCAGCACTCTCTGATTGATCTGGAATACTCCTGAAAAACTCCAAGCCAGATCGTAACCGCTCTGGATTCTTTCCTAATTTCTGCGTCATGTGATTGATTGTCGATTCTATAACACAGTAAAGCCACTCAATGAAATTACGTAGATCTTCATTGCCCAAACTACGAAAGTAATGAATTCCCAATGGAGTGTTAGTAACTTTGCTGAAGCCAGCCGAGAGTAGGAGTGGGCCTAATACTCGCCCTATATGCGGTTGGCCACCAGTGTGGTGGAAGAGTTCGTACAATGAATTTTGTAGATATCTGTAATCGTTTGACTCGGGCCAAATGAGGAAATTCATGTAGTCAGTTTCAGTTATGGTAATTGTACCACCGGGCTTTAGAACGCGGTAAGCTTCACGCAGAATCACTTTTGGATCTGAAACGTGTTCCAGTAGCCACATTATGTAGACGTGATCAAAGCTCGCATCTGGCCAAGGAAGTTTTTTAGCATCGGCTACACGAAGATCAGCATCAGGTAGACTAAGATTACTCAAATGTTTGCGAGCATACTCAATTTGCGTGGAATCTAAGTCAACTCCAGCCAGGTTTAGACCAGGAAAAGCTTTCCCAAGTACACCTAGTACTGCTCCTACTCCACAACCGATCTCTAGCAAGTACTCACCAGCGGAAAAGTGTAAATCGTGCAGTATCAGTTTATCTTGCCAATACTCAGCCTGTTTAACTAAACGTTGCTGCTCCTCGATTGAGTAACCATGAAGATACTCTGTAAACAAACTACACCTCCAATTTTATACTTAGTACCATATTATTACGTCCAGTATTTTGTACTTCGTTGAAAACAATCGCAGCACTACTGCTTCTTCAGCGTAACCCTGTTTACAGAATTCAGATAATGTTGCAACAAACGCTACATATAACCGATGAAAAAAATCTCTCAATCCCATAACTTTTCTTGCCTGCTTTGCTGACGACAACTTCATCTCCGACTAATATTAAAAGTCGCTGCAGCCCTCGTTTGAATATATTAAGAATTATGAATATAAAGAATCATCACTCAAATTAATCCCTCTTTTGTTACTACAGGGAGAGTAAAATCAGGGGTGAACACTCAAACAGTAAGCACAGTGGATGGTTACAGCACGGCGAGAAGCAGTCAATACAGTCGCTTTCATAGATAACTATTGCCAACATTATTGTTCATCA
>NZ_JBHFLM010000204.1:0-26636 GCF_041928655.1 Pelatocladus sp. BLCC-F211
CCTTGATGATTGTCTACTAGATATTAGTTCTGGAGCTGAACAAGAGGAGGAAGATCCACAAGATTGATTCCCCTTGTTATT
This sequence comes from Pelatocladus sp. BLCC-F211, assembly GCF_041928655.1. Taxonomy (NCBI): domain Bacteria; kingdom Bacillati; phylum Cyanobacteriota; class Cyanophyceae; order Nostocales; family Hapalosiphonaceae; genus Pelatocladus; species Pelatocladus sp. BLCC-F211. Next base: position 82 of record NZ_JBHFLM010000204.1, read on the forward strand.
CGCGATTATTTATCGCGAATAATGTTTCTTTCTGTATTTTTACAAAATTGGGATGCTCCCGAAGAATGGGAATCTAAACGTATCGTTAAAGGATTAACAGATATAAAATCAAAGGGGATAACAAAAGGGCGTTTAAATGTTCGTAGAGGTAAAAAGAATAAAAGTAAAGGATTAGATATGCCAAGAAAAGATCCTTTTCAATGGAGATTTGGCTTTGGTTCAGGTGAGTGGTCAATAGAAGCTAAAAAGAAATATCCTGATGTTCCAACTTTAATTATTTGCTATCAAAAAGGAGAGAAGAATCAAGGATGGGATGATCATTCTATATATCTACCTATGTTGGTTTTACCTAAACAAAAATTTGTTTTAATGTTTAATTATGATGAGGATGAATAAGGTTTAAGAATAAAATTCCAGGAAGATTTTATAAAAGGGTTTTTCAATAAAACTAGGTAAGTTGATGCAGGATGATTGATCAAGCTAATGTGGTGCGTTACGGCGTATCATGTAATTTGTCGCTAAAAAATATACATCACAAACGCCGTAACACACCCTACAGAATTTATAAAAGTAAATCCTTAGTGGTGAAAAATTAAGGAGGAGTAGTAGTTGTAAATAGGGTTAGAAAAAAGGATTTGGAATTTTGGTTAAGCAACGATTAGATACTTTATTGGTAGATTTGGGGTTGTGTGTGTCCCGTCAGCAAGCACAACGGCTGATTCAAGCTGGGGAAGTGAGCGTTGATGGTAGGCTTGTTGATAAGGCGGGGACAGAGGTTGATGTTGCGGCTGAGGTTAAGATTAAAGAGCGATCGCGTTTTGTTTCTCGTGGAGGTGAAAAACTCGCGAAGGCGCTACAAGAGTTTGCGATCGCTATAGAGAATCGTGTTTGTTTAGATGGTGGTATTTCCACAGGTGGTTTTACTGATTGTCTCCTGCAAGCTGGAGCAAAGTTAGTTTATGGTGTGGATGTTGGTTACGGACAAGTTGACTGGAAGTTACGTAACGACCCACGGGTAATTTTGAAAGAACGCACAAATTTACGCTATCTCACCCCTGATGAATTGTATGGTGTGTCCCCCCTAGCAGAGACGGGGGGGAATTATGCTGATTTAGCGGTGGTAGATGTTTCGTTTATTTCGTTAACGAAAGTTTTACCTGCTTTGTGGCGATTAACTCAACCTCAGCGTGAAGCGATTTTGTTGGTGAAACCTCAATTTGAAGTGGGAAAAAGTCGTGTCGGGAAAAAAGGAGTGGTACGTGATCCCAAAGACCATGCTGATGCGATCGCTCAGGTATTACAAGCAGCTATTGAATTAGGATGGAATTACAAAGGTCTAACTTGGTCGCCTGTGACTGGTCCAGCTGGAAATATTGAGTACCTTTTGTGGTTAGGAATGGATAGTGAGATAGCACCGCCAAATTTAGAAACTATTCAACAAATTACGAAGTCTGCTACTGCTGATTTCCGAGATAATTAAACGTCATAAATACGACATTCAATTGCTTCTGGATGAATTTCACAATAGCGTTCTAAATCTGTTTTGCGTTTTGTGATTTGCTGTTGTTGAGACTGCTCAACTCGTATTTTTTCAACTGTTTCCCAGGCTAAAATACATTCATTGGAATTACTGCCTTTTTGATCACAAATCGTCCGAGCTTCATCTAGAGCTTGAAATACGTCTAAAGTTTGTGATGTCATAGTTTACCCTTTTTTGCACTGCACAAAATGGACTCAAAGTTTTATGACTTCTTGAGCCTTTATTTATAGCGTAGATAGAAAAAATAAAAAAGTGCAGGGGTAAAATTTTTCACTATATAAAAAGTTATACAATTAATTAGAATTCATAAACTTTTGGCAGATTTATAAATTAATCCGATTCAGTTAAGTTTATGAATATGGTTTTCTGGTTATGTAGAGACATTGCATTGCAATTTCTCTACAGATTTTTTTGGTGGGGAAATTTTATGAGTATTTGTCATTGGTCATTTGTCATTTGTCTCCCTGCTCCCTTATCCCCAATCTCCGATTCCCGTTCTCTGACTTTATAAAGAAAAGCTAAAATTTATTCTTGAATCTATCTTAAGTAAGAAGTGGTTGCTTTATAAATTTTAGAAATTATATACAAAGCTTAAAAATTTTAGTTACCAAACTTAAAAATGTATTCTAAGGAAAAAGAAGAGTTTTTTCATACAGAACTCGTTAAGTATGGTGTCGATTATCATAGAGCCGCTAAAGTCGCCCAGATTCTAGCGTCTGGAACACCAGATGAACTTTTGAGTGAGAAAGAGATCCAACTAGCCGAGGAGGTTTGTAAAGAATGGTTAAGACAATACCAGCGTTACAAGCGCTTGACCTCAAATTTCAGAGAATATAAGCGCTTTTAATGCTTATTACAGCGAATTGTCTTTAGAAAAGACTCTGCGTTTAAAAAGCTATAATTTCACACAAAGCTGTACTTAAACTTCATTCATCTGCCATACCCAAATTACGTTCCAATTCCTGTCGCAAACGATACAAAATCGTATTTGATTCTACCTCTGCTAGAATTTCTGTAATCACGGTGCTAGCGCCTAATTGTCCCCAGGTACAGCCTTGTTCGAGGTATACTTGGGCAGCTTTACCGACTGCGTAGGCTCCATAACCTGCGATTCCAGCTTGAGCGATCGCACTCCCGGCAAAGGCTGTAATATTACTAGGATTGTCACCACTGGCAATTGCTGCCGTACTTTTACCTAAACCTAAAAGAAAACTGCTACCTAACTCTCCTAATAGCAAACCACCAGAACTGAATAAAATTGTTTTTAATAGTCTCCCAGCTTCATAGCCCGTCATCGGTAAACCATACAACCGTGCCAAAGAACGAATCAAGGCTAAGTCGGCGACAGTTCCACCTAAAATATCTAGAAAGGCGATGGGATTTAACCCGACAGCTACAGCTTTATATTTGGTAAATTGCCAAATTAAGTCTTCTGCTTCTTGTTGACGTACATCAACAGTTTTGGATGCGATCGCTTCTTCCGCATCCCGTGCTTGGATGAGTGCGTTTAAAGCAATGAGCGATCGCCCTTCCCGGTTGAGAATTTTCAGAAGAGTTTGTTTGAGTTCGTCTATTTGTGGCGGTGGTGTCTCCCATTCGTAAGTTACATTACCATCGGGCCATTCAACCCGTACTTCTAAAGGTGTTGGTTCCGCCGCAATCATGACAATTTCATCGGGTTGTAAAGGCTTGGTTTGGGTATTTCCTGCACCCAATTGTTGCAAATTTTTATAAATTTTCTCTCGGTCTGTATCTGGATACAAGTCTATTTTATTAAACACGAGAATCAAAGGCTTTTGTGACTGTCGCAATTCGCACAAAGCTTGGTATTCAGTCCGGGTAATATCACCAGCAACCACAAACAAAATTAAATCTGCTTGACGTGCCACATCTTTTGCCATTTGCGATCGCGCTTCTCCCGCAATTTCATCTAAACCTGGTGTATCAATTAACTCAACCTGGGCTTTATCGCCAAGATTCCAACGTACAGAACGGGGATACTGAGTCACACCATGTAAAGGGCCAGTTTGCAGAATTTTCTGTCCTAACAAAGCATTCAACACCGCCGACTTACCACGACTCACCAAACCAAAAGCGGCAATTACAATCACATTATGGTCTAGTTTGTTGAGAGTAGCGGTTAAAACCTCTAATTCTGGTTTTACCAAACCAGCTAATTTCGGATTTGCTGATGCTTGTCCGGGTTTGCGGAAATTGCTATACCAAGACAGCGCTTGTCTGAGACTCGCACGAGCGCGGTTGAGATGAGTTTCTTGTGTATTTTTTGGCACTTGCTGGGATTGGGGATAAGGGGCAACGGGGATCGGGAATTCGGGATCGGGGATAAGTGTAGGTTTTTAATAAAGTAATGAGTGATGAGTCTAAAACTAATGGAGTAATCATCATTTCATAAATTCCTACACCCCTTATACCCTTACATTCTTACACTTTTACACTTATGTATTTTCCCTGAAAACAGATACTGTGAAATCATTGGTTATTTTATCCAAAAAACTTTCACGAATTGCCAATCAACAAGAATTAATCCAATCAATTAAACCACGTCTACTTTGAGAACTGTAGTTTTGTCGGTTGGGTGTAGCGACAGCGAAACCCAACCTACATAATGTCCTTTTTGAAAAACTCCTCTTTTCAAGATGGACGAGGTTTAGTTTAGATTTGTCTCAAGATTAATTTGAATCACGAATCTGGGAACAATAACTTCAGTCGAATATTTGGTTGATGTTACTCAATTCATATAAATATGAAATTTTCTGATTCCAAGAGCTTTATAAAAGTTCCTTTACGGCTATTGTTAATCGTTCCCTTCGTAGTACAAATTTCTGCCTCTGTTGGTTTAGTTGGATATCTATCCTTTAAAAATGGGCAAAAAGCAGTCAACGAACTTGCTGATCAGGTAATGAACAAAACCAACAGCTTAGTAAATCAGCATCTAAATAGCTATCTAGCAATTCCTCATCAGATTAATCAAATGAATGTGGATGCTGTAGAGACGGGATTGCTCGATTTACGAGATTTTGAACGTGCAGGAAAATATTTTTGGAAACAGATGCAGGTCTATAAAAATTTAGGCTACAACAGCTATGCTTTAGCTACAGGTCAAGGGGCTGGATCTGCTAATTATCCGGGGAGTCAATCTACCACAATAGATTTATATCCTACTGCTATCAACGGAGTAGCTAAGGTTTATTCCTACGCTACAGATGCTCAAGGAAACCGAACCAAACTAATGAATACATATGATTACAATACTTTTGCAGAACCTTGGGGTATCAAGACGGTAAAAGCTGGTAAACCGATTTGGACTGGTGTCAATGCTTGGGATGGCGATGTTAGTTACATAGCTGCTTCTGCTGGCTATCCTATTTATGATAAAAATGGTAAATTGTTTGCTGTTTTTGGGGTAGATTTATTGCTATCGAATATTAGTGATTTTCTCCGCCAAATTCATGTGAGTGAAAATGGCAGTGTTTTTATTATTGAGCGTAATGGGTTATTAGTTGCTAATTCTAGTACTGAAAAACCCTATGTGATAGTTAATCGTAAAACTAAACGATTGCCTGCATCTGATAGCCCTGATCCTTTAATTCAAGCTACTGCTAAGTATTTACAGCAAAAGCTGGGAGACTTGCAACAAATTCAAGAAAAGCAGCAGCTAATGTTTGATTTCAAAGGCGATCGCCAATATGTTAAAGTTACTCCTTGGCGCGATCGCTTTGGTTTGGACTGGCTTGTGGTTGTCACTGTCTCCGAAGCTGATTTTATGGGGCAAATCAACGCCAACACTCATACTACAATAGCCTTGTGCTTACTGACTTTGGTAGTAGCTTCGGTAGTTGGGATTTATACATCTCGTTGGATTACTCAACCCATTTTACAGCTGAGTCAGGCAAGTCAGGCAATTGCTGATCAAAAATTAGATCGCCCGGTTGAAGTTAGAGGAATTTATGAGTTGGAGATTCTGGCGCAATCCTTCAACCATATGGCTAGACAGTTACAAGAATCTTTTACAGCCTTAGAAAAAACTAACACTGAACTAGAACAAAGAGTAGAAACACGCACGACTGAACTACAAAAAACCATTGCGGAACTGCACTATACACAAGCGCAGATGGTGCAGAGTGAAAAAATGTCAGCTCTTGGTGAAATGGTGGCAGGAGTCGCCCACGAAATCAACAATCCAGTTAACTTTATTCACGGTAATCTCACTTATGTTGAGGATTACACTCAGGATTTATTGCGTTTAGTACAACTTTATCAAAAATACTTACCTGAACCACCTCTAGAAATCCAAGAAGAACTTGTTGAAATAGATTTTGATTTCTTGGACAAGGATTTAATCAAGGTAATCGAATCTATGCAAATCGGAACAAACCGCATTCGTGAAATTGTACTGTCATTGCGAAATTTCTCGCGCTTAGATGAAGCAGAAGTGAAAGAAGTTGATATTCATGAAGGTATCGATAGCACATTAGTCATTTTGAATAACCGTCTCAAGGCTAAATCAGATCGTCCTGAAATCCAAGTAATTAAAGAGTATGGAAAATTACCTTTAGTGGAGTGTTACGCAGGTCAGTTAAATCAGGTGTTTATGAATATTTTCAGTAATGCAATTGATGCATTGGAAGAACGCGATCGCGATCGTACACTAGAGGAAATTAAAGCTCAACCAAGCACAATTTATATATCAACGGCTGCTCAAAATCAGACTATAACCATAAGTATTAAAGATAACGGAATTGGTATTAGTGAGACAGTACATTCCAAGTTATTTAATCCGTTTTTCACAACTAAACCTGTAGGTAAAGGAACAGGCTTAGGTTTAGCCATTAGCTACCAGATTATTACCGAAAAGCATGGTGGTAAGCTTTTGTGTAATTCTCAACCAGGACAGGGAGCAGAATTTTTGATTGAACTTCCCAGACTGCAACTATCTGCTCATTCAGCAATCTGCACAAGTTTAGTTTAAGTCAGTCGGCACAAATGTAGAGACGAGCCATGGCGCGTCTTTCTAGTTGGGGTCGTCATTTGTCATTTGTCATTCGTAACATAGTTATATTTATTCCCGCCGACTTACTTAAGTATATAATTCAATTTGCTTAATAATTTTTGTATTTTCGTAAATCTGCTTCCGAAACTTGATCTGCGGGTACTAATTTATAGTGTTTTTCTTGTATTACTCTAACTTCATCTTCTTCTAGTGTCAGTTCATATATTGCTATTAAATCATTGTTCATTTTTTCTTTGTTAATTTGTCTCGTTCTGGGTTCTATTACACATGGGTCAACATTATAATGTTTAGATGCTTCAGACATATCATACATTAGTAATTGAATATCCCCCAACTCATGTGTAATCAGAGGTTTAGTTAAACGTACATTCAGCAGTTTGATAATTTCTAAGGCTACTGCTTTTGCCAACAAAGGAGGGACAGAATTTCCTATTTGCCTAAATCCATGCCATTTCGTGACATGAAATCTAAACCAATCAGGATAAGAATGTAAACGTGCTGCTTCACGTACAGTAATACATCTTGGTGTAAATGGATGAATTGGTCTAGGAGAAGTAAAAGCTCCTCTATTACTAGGAGTTCCGGCTCTGAGTGTATTGCATATACCTTCAGGGTCAAGTTTATGGAAGCGACTTATGGGTTCTATTTTACCATGTTGAGTAGACCTAAATCTTTTAATAGATTCTGGATTGTGTTTTGTTCTTAAACTAGAGGTAAGAATTCTAGAGTCATATTTACGTTCGTATGAATAGTTGTTATCTGGAGAGTAAAGGCTGCGAAGTTGCCTACCATAATCACTAGGCTTACCAAAGTCTGCAACTATCCAATCTCTTTCGTATAGCTCTTGATATTTTTCTACTTCTGGTAGGTCTTTCAGCGCATCCCAAACTGTAGGAGTTGCCGGAAGTTTATTATCAAAAATTGATTTATTTTGTCTTGTATATCTAGTGATTTGAGGTGGATATTTTGGCAAATCTAAATCATCACGACAACCTAACAAAAATAACCTCTCTCTGTTTTGAGGTACTCCATAATCAGCAGCATTCAATACTTGATATGTTTGATTAATTTTGTAATTATTTAACTCGAATTCTATAATAGTTTTCGAGATGAATTCCTTGTGTTTTCCTAGAGTCATTCCTTTAACATTTTCAAAAACAAAATATTTTGGCTGTAGCTCTAAAACTAATCTAATGAAATGAAATACTAGAGAATTGCGAGGATCGTCAATAAAACGTTTGCCTATCAATGAAAATCCTTGACATGGTGGTCCCCCAAAGACAACATCAATTTCTCTCTCTCCAATGGATGATTTTTTTCTAATTTCTTCTCCTGTAATATCTACTACACTTTTACAAAAAATACTCCAAAAAGGAAAGTTAAATTCGTGTGTAGCACAGTGAATTGGATCAATCTCAACAGACGCAAGCACATCAAAACCTGCTTGTTCAAATCCTAATGTCATTCCACCAACACCAGCAAATAAATCGACAGCAATTGGTCTATAATTAATCATTTTGTTTCATTGTTTAGTTAATTATTTTTCAATCATTAAATTATACTAGATGAATTAGAAACTCCTGCTTTTTCATATTGAATAAACATGAAAAAATTGATGATTTAACTTTTATAAATCTATTTTTCTGTGTAAGTTAAGTAACGTAATTTATTAAAATAAGTTCGTAGTAAGGACTTTAGTCCTCAAGAAAGGACTAAAGTCCTTACTACAAACCTTTGGTCTTACTTATCAGCAGAAAATGGCGTATACTTGCCTCCCAATGCTTCTACAATAGTCTGTGTATTTGCTGCCATCATTTTGCTGTAAGTATCACCTTCACTTCCAACTGCACCTATGGAGTCAGAATAGAGTTGACGCGGCGCTAACTTCACTCCTGCTTCTTGTGCTACTGTTTGAATTAAATTCGGGTTAATTGTCGTTTCTGCAAAAATTGCCGACACACCAATTTTTTTGATTGATTCTACTAGTTGCTTAACAGTTTGGGCGCTTGGCTGTTCTTCAGTGCTAATACCAATCAGCGTACCTGCAATGGGTATTTTATAAGCACGTCCGTAATACTGAAATGCATCGTGGGTGGTTACAAGTTTGCGTTTATTTGGGGGGATAGTTTGAATTTGTTGGGTAATCCAGCTATCTAACTGTTGTAATTCTGTAGTTAGTTGCTGTGCATTCTGGGTAAATTCGGCTTTGTCTGCGGGTGATAACTCAATTAAGCTATCTCGAATTGCATTCACCATTGCGATCGCATTTTTCACATCACCCCAAACATGGGGATCTGGTACTACTTCACCCTTACCCTTGTCTAGCTGTAACGGTTTTGCTACTTCTCCCACCGCTAACTTCCGCGCCTTTGTTCCAGCAGCATTCATTAACTTAATCAGTCCAGGTTCTAAATTATACCCGTTATACAAAATCAAGTTTGCTTCTTCTAAAAATCTACTATCTTGTGGTCTAGGTTCGTATACATGCGGATCTGTACCCGGTTGAAGAATTCCTGTTAATTGAATTTCATCTCCTCCAATCTCCTCAGCCAAATCAGCAATAATCGTGCTAGTTGCGACAACTTGCGGCTTGTCATCCGTCTCTGAGTTGGAATTAGATGGCGTACAGCCGAATAAAGCAAGTGGTAAAAGTATTGCGATACAAGCATTTTGGTATATTTGCTGCCATAAGGAAGAGCGAGATAATGGAGATAAGAAAGAAAAATAGCTTCCGTGTCCCCCATGTCCCCCTTCTACTTCCAATCTTCTGTCCAAAGTATTAGATTTACTTATATTAAACATTATTCCCAGCTATAGATTTTTTCATTTTCTTCTCATTTTTATAGTAAGCTGAAGCAAGAACTATAAAAACACAATTATGGAAATGCTATTTTTACACCCAACCCAATCCCAAAGGAAAACGGTGGAAATGCCTAGTGCAGAGATACAAACTAATGAAAATAATCCCAGTAATGCCATTACTGTTGCTCATTTAAGCGTGTATTATCGAACAGTGGAAGCTCTCACAGATATAAATTGCATCATCAAACCAGGACAACTCACAGGTATTTTTGGTCCCAATGGTGCTGGTAAAAGTACGCTGATGAAGGCGATGTTGGGGTTGGTTCCTAGTAACGGCAAAATACTGTATAAAGATAAACCTTTAATGCAGCAACTAGATCAAGTCGCCTACGTACCCCAGCGCAGTCAAATTGATTGGACTTATCCCGCTACTGTTTGGGATGTGGTGATGATGGGAAGGGTGAAAAAAACAGGCTGGTTACGTGGTTTTAGTACGGTGAGTCGCCAAGTAGCAAAAAGTTCATTAGAGCGAGTAGGGATGAGTGAATACCGTCATCGCCCAATCGGACAGCTTTCTGGTGGACAACAACAACGAGTATTTTTAGCACGCGCTTTAACACAGGAAGCAGAAATTTTTTGCTTTGACGAACCTTTTGTAGGGATCGATCAAAAAACTCAGTCAGTAATTTTTGAAGTCTTCGGCGAACTTACCCAAGCTGGAAAAATAGTTCTTGTTGTCAATCATGACTTGGGTGAATCAATCTCTCATTTTGATGAATTGATTTTATTAAATCGTGAATTAATCGCCACAGGTTCTCGACAACAGGTATTAACAGAAGAAAACTTGTCCCGCGCCTACAGTGGTAATGTAATCTTTTGGAAGGAGGCAGCGTAATTAGTCATTGGTCATTGGTATGACAAATGACATAGACGCGCAAGCGGCTTCTCGTAGAGTAGGACAAAAAACAAGTATGTTAGAAGCGTTGATTGAGCCTTTACAATATGGCTTTATGCAGCGATCGCTTGTAATAGCCATTTTGGTAGGTATGTTGTGTGCGGTTGTTGGTAGCTACTTGATGGTGCAACGATTAGCTTTGCTGGGTGATGCAATTAGTCACTCGGTTTTACCCGGACTAGCGATCGCTTTTTTGTTGGGTGCTAACATTTTTATTGGAGCATTCATTGCTGGTGTTGTGAGTACAATGTGCATCGCTTTGATCAGGACGCGATCGCCAATCAAAGAAGACGCCGCAATGGGGATAGTATTTTCGGCATTTTTTGCCCTTGGTGTGACTTTAATTACTGTGATTCAAAAAGAAAATAAAATTGACCTCAATCATTTTCTTTTTGGTAATATTCTGGGCGTGACTACGCAGGATGTCAGAGATACAGCGATCATAGCCGCTATAGTATTTATAGTCGTTTTTTTACTCTACAAAGAACTGCTATTTTATACTTTTGATCCTTTAGGCGCACAAGCAGCAGGTTTACCAGTCAATCGTCTCAACTTTGGACTGATGCTGTTGATTGCATTAACAATAGTCGCTAGTATGAAAGCCGTTGGTGTCATCCTAGTTTTATCATTATTAATTACACCAGGCGCTACTGCCTATTTATTAGTTCAACGCCTGCACGAAGTCATGATTTTAGGGGCAGTAATTGGGGTAATTTCTAGTATTAGTGGTATGTATTTAAGTTACTTTTATAACTTGCCTTCTGGCCCTGCGATCGTTTTGGTAGTATCAGGATTATTTGTATTCGCGTTGCTATTGAGTCCTCATCATGGTGTTTTTAATCATAGACAGAAGCTGAAAAATTAAGAATGAGAATTGAGAAAGCAGAAAGAAAAAACCCACACTTAAAAGTGTGGGATTGAAAAGCTTTTTTAGTACATATGCACTGGGTAACTTCAGATTAATCCTAAATCTATAAAATATTTAGGATTAGTAGCGGTTACGGAAGTTGTTTCCTCTATTACCACCATAGGAACCCCTGTTTTCTTTGGGTTTGGCTTTATTAACTTTGAGGTCGCGTCCCATCCACTCAGCACCATCAAGAGCTTCAATGGCAGCTGACTCTTCAGCTTCTGTACCCATTTCTACAAAACCAAAGCCACGCAAGCGGCCTGTGTCACGGTCGGTTGGTAGCTGAACTCGCTTGACAGTACCATATTCTGCAAAGACAGCGTTGAGACTATCTTCAGTAACATCGTAGGAAAGATTACCTACATAAATTGACATAGATTTTCTCCAAAATCATGAGTGTGTAGAGATGAGCGATTTCGGAGAAAAGTCTGTCAATACCAAAAGGGAAAAACCTATCAATACTAAGAACAAACACGGTCGCCGAATGAACTCTCACTCTACCAGCATGACATAGCAACCTAAATATGGGTAGCGAAGTTTGGAAAACTGTTATAAAAAGTTATGTTAGCAATTGATAACTAAGTATAAGTTTAATTGTTATTAGTTACATAAATTAAACTTACGATAACATTCCATTATAATTCACAACATTTTAATTAAGTCAGCAAAACCATAAAAACTGACTACTAATAATAGTAATGCTGTCAATTGGGTAACTCGCGTTTGAGGAGAGGGAGCGATCGCTTCTCGGACTAAGATCGAAATTGATGCACCAAGCACAAAACTTAAACCCAACACCATATAAGGAACTTCTCTTGGTACAACACTAGAAATAGCCAACATGGTAATTGCTAGCATCAACATTAACAATTCCACAAATCGGGGTGGGTTGTATTGGCTAGATAAAATTAAAGTGTTTAACCAAAAGCGCCAGCTTCTCATCACAAATCGACCATATTTGACATTTTGGTTGTTTGTTGGTGGTTGGTCGTTGTTTGTGACAACCAATAACCAACAACCAACAACAAACAACCAGTAACAATAAACTAACGAACACCTGTTTTCAATTGACTAGTGCCATTTGTTTGTGCGATGTCTTCTGATAGTTCTACGCCAAAGACACGTGCAAAGGCTTTTTCCACCTTGTAACCAGAGTCAATCGACTCTAAAGGATCTTTTCTGAGTCTGTGACGTAAAGATAGTACAATCACACGACGGATATCATCAACAGTCACTTCGGTACGCCCTTCAAAGGCTGTTAAAGCTTTGGCGGCGCGGTTGGTGACAATATCACCTCGTAAACCATCAACATCAAGTTCAGAACAGACTTCTGAAATTTTCACCCGCAGATCATAGTCAAGATTAACTGAGGGCAAAAGTTCTTGAGCCTTGATAATGCGTTGTTGCAGTTCCTGTTGTTGAGATTGGTATTTTTCCACAAAAACAGGGGGATTTTGGTCAAATTCTGACCGTTGCTCCACAATTTGCACCCGCAAAGTTGGTTCTTTGACAGTGTGAATTTCGGCGTGCATTCCGAAGCGATCGAGTAACTGGGGACGTAGTTCACCTTCTTCTGGATTCCCAGAACCAACCAGAACAAAACGGGCTGGGTGACGGATAGAAATACCTTCCCGTTCTACTGTGTTCCAACCACTCGCAGCAGAGTCCAGCAGTACATCTACCAGGTGATCGTCCAGCAAGTTTACCTCATCCACATAGAGAATACCCCGGTTGGCTTTGGCCAAAAGTCCTGGTTCAAAAGCTTTTACACCTTCTGAGAGGGCTTTTTCAATATCGATAGTGCCGCAAACACGATCTTCTGTAGCGCCCAGTGGTAAATCAACCATTTGGACTTTTTTATGATCAAGGGGAATATCATCGCCAGTTTCGAGTTTCTGGCGGATTTCATCGCTCATCAAATCAGGATCGCTGGGGTGACTATTGAAGGGATCATTCGCAACCACGGGAATTTCTGGCAGTAAGTCAGCCAGCGCCCGAATAGTTGTGGATTTGCCTGTACCGCGATCGCCCATAATCATCACACCACCAATTTTCGGGTCAATCACGTTCAATATCAGAGCCAGTTTCATTTCTTCCTGGCCTACAATTGCCGTAAACGGAAATACCACACGACGCGCAACAGCTGTTGAACTCACTAAACTACCTTTATCAATATTTTTATTTATTACCGTTTTTTATTGTGCCATAGATGGGGAGTGCGGGGACAAGGGAGACAAGGGAGACAAGGGAAACAAGGGAGAATTATTTAACAAGTCTCTTCCCGATCCCCGATTCCCGATCCCCGATTCCCGATCCCCAACAATCAACAACTTAGTTTGATGTTAGGATCTTTTTGTTACTGCTGTGAATCCTCGTTGTTGATGAATAAATTACTGGATGAAGCGCTGTCTGTTGATATTGCTGCTCGCATCAAAAGTAAAGCTAAGAAACCCTTTGATAATGCTTACAAAGCGGCATTAGCGACTGAGGGATCTGTTTATGTGCAAGGATTTTTAGCTACCAAGGGTAAACCTTACCAACCCATGGAATACGCTTGGATTGAGTTGAGCGATCGCATTATTGATCCTACCTTACCCCATCTCCATAAAAATGTCGAAGAAATTTGGTATTTCCCAGCACAATCATTAACAGTAAAAAAACTGAAAGCAATTATCGAAGAATCTCAAGAAGATTATCCAGAAGACGACCCATTACCAGTGTATGGCGACGCACCGTATGAGTATTATGGTGATGTGATGTTGGGTGGTAAAGAATACTTACAAGCCTTTCAAGCCGCAGAAGCCAAATGTAGAGAAGTAAATAAGTCAATTGTTGAGAATAACTAAACTGATAACTGATCACTTAATTCGACTTACCATCACTACCAAAATACTCCCGGTAGTTGCAGATTTTGTCGCCACGAACATCAAAGGAAACGGCTACCCGATTCTTGTATGGTTCTCCCAATAACATCCCCTCATCTCGAAATTCAAACACAACTGTTGTTTCATTACTAGTAATGCAGTCTAATGAAGTTAATTTCAGTCCAGGATTGAAAGCCTGTGTAACGTATTGAAAAAACTCTTGCGCTCGTTCTTTACCCACATTTAATCCGTGGAATTTTCCCATCGGAAACCAAAAAGTAAAGTCTTCTGTGAGCATATCCAAAAACTGATTCCAATCACCAGTTTCTAAACCATGTTGAAAGTATACAAATGCTTGACGACCAACTTTTAAAGTATTTTCTGACTCTTGTGTCATAATCATCACCAACCAAATTTAATTATTTGCGATCGTCAAACAAAAGAAAAATATTAATCACCTGACTAATCTCTATCACAAAAACTCTGCCTTCCTCCGTGTTTCCTCTGCGTTTAAAGAAGCGAAGAGCTTATAGTTTAAGAATGCTATATGAGTAGTAGCTTGTCAAGTTTGAATTAAAGGTTTGTAGTAAGCACTTTCGTGCTTAAAAAATAAAGACTAAAGTCCTGACTACGAACTTTATTACCCCTCAATTCAAACTTGACAGAGTAGTAGTAATTTTTCACTTATAATTATTAGTATCCAAAAAATCCAGATAATATTTAGTTTTGGCGGTATCAAATGCTGCCATCTTCAGACAACAACCATCAATCTGTTAACAGTACCGAGATAAAATCGGATCGATTTTTGGTGTGTGGATTGGGAAGTTTAGGTCAGCATTGTGTAGCGATTTTAAAAGAATATGGTGTTGCTGTCAGTGCAATTGATCAGGTGCGCCCTAAAAACTGGGAAGTACCGAACTTACAGAATTTGTTAGAAGATTTATTTATCGGTGATTGCCGTCAGACTAATATTTTAGAAAAAGCACAGATTCGCAAATGCCGAACTGTGCTTTTAGTTACTAGTGATGAACGAGTAAATATAGAAGCTGCTTTTGCAGCAAGACTTTTAAATCCTCAAGTTCGCTTAGTTGTACGTTCTAATAAACAAAATTTAAATCAAATTTTAAGTCAAAATCTTGGTAATTTTATTGCTTTTGAACCTAATCAATTAACGGCTTCTGCTTTTGCGCTTGCAGCTCTTAGTAATGAAGATTTGGGATATTTCAACTTGGAAGGACGCCAACTGCGAGTAGTAAAACATCAGATTAAACCAGGTGATTTCTGGTGCAATCAATGGCAACTGCATCAACTTAATACCTCATATCGGCGAGTATTAAATTACACTAATAATTCAGATGAAATACCCAATCAATTTTATCAGTGGGAACCAGAAGCAACACTACAGCCAGGAGACACAATCGTTTACATTGAACTTGCAGATATGCAGGAGCGATCGCCACGGTCTATTGTGAAGTCTAAACGAAACTTGCCCTGGTTGTGGCAAAAAGTTTTAGTACATATGTCATGGCAAAACCTCAAGCAGAAGTTAGCACAATTTTGGCGCTTAGATCATCAATATCATGCTTTAAAAGTAGCAATTATTTGTGGTTTCACAGTATTATTACTGTGGTTATCTGGGGCAATTTTATATAGCTGGTATTATCCTAGTATAAATATATTAGAAGCTTTCTATGCTGTAGCAGTCTTGCTTTTAGGAGGATATGGAGATTTATATGGAGGTGTTGGATTTGACAAAGCTATTCCCGGATGGCTGCGCTTATTTAGCTTAATACTAACTTTGGCTGGTACAGCATTTGTCGGGGTGTTGTATGCACTACTCACAGAGAAACTTTTAAGTTCAAGATTTCAGTTCTTCTTTACTAGCACTCGTCCACCAATACCTCAACAAGACCATATTGTGTTAATTGGGTTAAATACGGTGGGTGAGCATATTGCCATTTTATTGCAAGAACTCCAGCAACCCCTAGTAGGAATTCACAACACATTCCTAGATGGAAATACACTACCCCAGATGCCGTTAATTATTGGTAATTTTACTCAAACCTTCAATAATGCCAATCTCACCGATGCCAAAAGCGTGATTGTGGTTACAGATGATGAGATGGAAAATTTAGAAATTGGTTTGATGGCTCATGCTCAAAATCCTGAATGCGGCTTAGTGATTCGTACCTACAATCGTCATTTTAGTGACAAAGTTGCACAGTTATTTCCTTATGCACAGGTTTTGTGTACCTCTGCTTTATCAGCAGAAGTTTTTGCGGCTGCGGCTTTTGGAGAAAATATTCTTGGTTTATTTCATTTAAATAATCAAGCGATTCAAGTAGTAGAGTACATGGTTGAAGAAGACGACACTCTCAACGGCTTAATGCTCAGTGATATCGCTTATGGTTATGATGCTGTACCGATTCTCTATCAAAAATTTGTGCAATCACCTCCGAAATCACCGCCTAAATTTATGCCTGCTTACGAAACACGACTTGCGGTTGGCGATCGCATGATAGTCTTAGCTAATAGTCAAAGTCTCCAGCGCATAGAAAGAGGTGAATTGTCACCACGAATATGGCAAATCAAAGTCGAGAAAGCTTTAACTTCTGATGCAGTGTTTGATGGTGCAAATGTCATCAGTATCATTTCTGGTTGTGATATCAGTACAGCCAGACAATTTATGAATAATTTGCCTGGAAATTTACCATTAACAATGTATAAATCACAGGCTCAAAGGTTGGTATTTAAGTTAAATAAATTAAGAGTGATGGCTAGTTTGCTACCGATTGATAGTCAGAAACCCCACGCCTAAAGGCGGGGGCTTGAAAAAGTCCTAATCTGACCAGACTAAGTACTTTGAGTACTACGTTTAAGGCAAGCGTTAAAGACCTACCAAGGGATGCGTAGCTAGTCCTTTGCTCTAGAAATTGAGGATTAAACAGGCTTAAAAGGGTTAAACCAGTGTTCTCAATATAGTACCGACCTTAAACATTGTCGAAGCTAACATTACCCGCGAGGAGGGACTTATGTCCAAAGTATTCGTTTTAGACACTGAAAAAAGACCACTCTTACCAATTCATTCAGCACAAGCAAGGCAATTATTACGAAACAAAAAAGCGGCAGTCTACAGAAGATTCCCATTTACCATTATTCTGAAAGAATTAAGACCTGAATCACCAGTAACATCACTGCGATTAAAGCTTGACCCTGGTGCAAAAATCACAGGAATCGCGCTAGTTAACGATACTACTGGAGAGGTTGTATTTGCATCCGAACTAAAACACAGAGGTTTTGCAATCAGAGATTCATTGACTTCAAGAAGACAATTAAGACGTAGTAGAAGAAATCGCAAAACACGGTATAGGAAACCTAGATTCTTAAATAGAACACGCCCTAATGGATGGTTAGCACCGAGCTTACAAAGTCGTGTTGAAAATATTAAAACTTGGGTTAAAAGATTAGGCAAACTTGCGCCAATTAAAGCCATTAGCCAGGAATTAGTACGCTTTGATATGCAGTTGATGCGGAATCCAGAAATTCAAGGAAAAGAATATCAACAAGGTACTTTAGTGGGTTATGAAACACGAGAATATTTACTTGAAAAATGGGGTAGACAATGCGCTTACTGTGGAGTTAAAGATGTGCCACTACAGATAGAACACGTTCACCCAAGAGCTAAAGGGGGTAGTAATTCAATTACAAATCTCACATTAAGTTGTGAAAAATGTAATACAAAAAAAGGGACTAAGGATATTAAAGACTTTCTAAAAAAAGACCCTAACAAGTTGCAGAAAATCCTAGCTCAAGCAAAAAGACCATTAGCTGATGCAGCCGCAGTTAATACAACCAGATTCACATTGTTGAACGCATTAAAAGAAACTGGTTTGCCAGTAGAAACAGGTTCAGGAGGTTTAACAAAGTTCAATCGCAGTCAACAAAATCTACCTAAAACTCATTGGATAGATGCTGCTTGTGTTGGAAAATCAACTCCAATTCTTAATATTAAAGGCGTTAAGACATTATTGATTACAGCTAACGGTCACGGTACTAGACAAATGGCTGGTACTGATAAATTTGGGTTCCCTACTCGTCATCGCTCAAATAAACAAATTCATTATGGTTTTAGTACTGGAGATATTGTCAAAGCTGTGGTAACAAATGGTAAAAAAATTGGCAAATATTTAGGGCGTGTTTTGTGTCGTGCCACAGGTAGTTTTGATATCGCTACATCATCGGGAAGAGTAGCAGGTATTAGTCATAAATATTGTTCAGCAATTCATAAAAAGGACGGTTACAACTATGCGTTTTAATTTGACGGCGATTAAAATCGCCTGCGCCTTACCCCCATGTCTGTTCGCGCAGCGTTCCCGCAGGGTAGCCAGGGGCTTCCACGGCGCGAGGACTTAGGTGACAAAGGAAATTAGATTGTTAAGCCAATCCTAAGCGATCGCTGTTGAGTTAGTATTTGACAACATGATCTTAGAAGTTGCAATTCTTGATATTAAGCCTGGTTTTGCTACTGAATTTGAAACTACCTTCAAAATAGCTTCAACCATCATTGCTTCTATGTCAGGATATATTTCTCATGAACTGCAACGTTGTATAGAAACTCCCAACCGCTATATTCTGCTGGTACGCTGGCAAAAATTGGAAGATCACACTGTTGGCTTTCGACAATCGCCAGAGTACCAACAGTGGCGTTCCCTACTGCATCACTTTTATCAGCCGTTTCCCACAGTGGAACACTATGAAGTTGTTTTACACAACTTCAGTAATTATGATTAGGAAAAGTCAGTTTTAAGCTGTCAAAGATTTTGAAGATAATGATAACCAAAAAGAGAGGGGAGGAGGAGAAGTTTGCTATCCTCCTCCCCTTTTTCCCCAACACACGATTATTATTCCTATTAAAATTTTCTTGAGTATTTTAACTGATTGACAAAATGCGCTTTATCTTAAAATCTCATGCTTGCCCTCAACATAAGTGCCTTACCCCAACCGAGATCACCAAAATTAGGGAAGAACCAAATATTTTCCTGGAATTTATAAAAAGTACTGTGTAGTAACTTTTTGTTCACTCCCACTAAATTTGAGGAAGAAAAACTTAAATGTCGAGTAAACGTTTTTTACGTAAGCTTTTGGTAGTTATACGTAAGTTTTTAGTAGTTAAAAAGAAACCTGAAAAATCTTCAAAACGAAAAAATGATAAATCAGGCAACCCACCTCCACCAGGACAGAAAGATAAAGTTCAAATTGTAAAACTAGTATTCACTGTATTACCATTTATTTCATTAATACTAGGCTTTATTTTAATTATAAATTTTGACCAATCCAAAATTCAGAAAAAATGTGTATTTTTGTGTCCTAATAACACTAATCAAACTCGGTAATTTATTGTTTATATTTCATAATTAAAAGGAGCAAACACCATGTACGGTTTTCAACTATACTTTGTAACATTTATATTAGCCATCCTCGTTGTTATCGATGGAATATTATCAGCTACAGGATTAGTTAATATCTTACAAGCAAATAATTTATTTACATATATTTTAGCTGTAGGTATGGGAATATTTATCACTAGCATGTCATTAATGCATAAAATGATAGATACTAAACCAATTGGTTTAAAAATGTTAATCTATTTAGGAATAATGTTAGATGCATTGACAACAATTATAGCAACACATAATTTAGTAGGTAGTTCAACAAATTCTGAATTAAGTAATTTAATAAGTGGTGTAGTTGGAATAACAGGTGGGATTGTTCTAACCTCAACCACTATATATACAGGTAATTTTATTGATGAATTTTGGAACTAAAATTGAATTAGAAAAGGTGCGGTTTCATCTGTTGTACTGACGTATACTTCATGCACATGAAATGAACTCGGCACCCTTCATACCATGAGATTTTATGAAGCGATCGCAACCCTTTACAACCTAACGATTATTAGCAATTTTCCTTTCTAAAACAGAAATCCTTTCTCGTGGGTTTGGGTGAGTACTCAAAAACGCTGGTGCAGAAGAACGGTTCACTAATTTCTTTAAGAAAGCAGGCATAGCATTTGGATCATATCCAGCCCGTTGCAAATACTGCAATCCCTTAGCATCAGCATTAAACTCAGCCTCACGGCTATTAGGCAAGTCTACAGCCAACTGATAAGCCACAGCAGTCAATTTGCTACCATTTAAACCAGCAAGTGAAGCAGCACCTTGAGCTAGTTGTGCTTGTCTGAGTTTGCCAATCAAGTCATCATTACAAATGTGAGCAATTTCGTGTGCTATCACAGACGCCAACTGATCTTCATTATCCGCAGCGTTAATCAAGCCACTGTGGACATAAACATAACCACCTGTGGTAGCAAAAGCATTAATGCTTGGATCTTGAACTACATAAAATTTAAAAGGAGTTTGAGAACAGCTACTAGAACGCACTAATTTTTGACCAATCCTGGTAATATTTGCATTTGTACCAACTCTGTAATTACTGCGTACCTGCTGATGTATATTGCTGCCTAATTTAACCTTTTCCTTAGTTGATAAATTAGAAAGTTGAAAATATTGAATTCCTGGAACAATTAAATCTTGAAATGGAAGCGCCTCAGCAGGTTTAGGAGCAGATAAACCTACACTAGCAGCAGTTCCCAATCCCAAGATCAAAGACAGGCCTTTATTTAACTTCTTAGGCAAACGAGAAAAAATTTCCTTCATTTGTGTACTTTGTGGTTCTTGAAAAAAGTTCATTTTTCTAAATCAAACAAATAATCTGGCTGCTATATCATTCTTCTATTATTTACATATTAACTAATTAAAACAGTTAAAACTTCTCTACCTTGGGGTTGGGATTTCCGTATACTGCTGAATTTTTACAGAGGAGTTAGCCAATAACTAATCCCACCAATTACTTTATTTTCAAACCCAAACTCATCTAATCGATCTAGTGGATGACCAATATAAGTCCAATGGGGTATATCATATTCCACAGTCCGAAACCAACCATTTTGATTTAAAGCTTCTCTTTGAGCTTCACTTGCAACTCTTAAGTCAATTGCTAATCCCCACAGATGTTGTGATGATCCAGGAGGTGCAACTGTTCCCAAAATTTTTGTTTCTTGACCTTGTTGAACTCTTGCCAATGTTTTATTGTTAGCGTATTTTCTCCAGAATCTGAGATTAGTAGTAAAAGTCCGAGTACAGTCACTATCGCCATAACCCGATTTCAAAGGAATATTAACTTGTGCTTTAGCCTGATTTAAAGCCTCGGCTGCTGCTTTTTGTAAATAACAGTTGTTAGTTCCATTAACTTTACCCATACTCAGGGTAGACTGAAAATCTTTTGTTTCCTTTTCATCGCCAAATACAACTTTATATGGAAGCTGAACCTCTGGATTATGATTTACAAAAGCTGCTCCATAGGCTCGTAACAAAATATATTCATAAGTACCAGGTTGGGGAATTGCTAATAATTTATCTGTAATTGCTGCTAAAAACCGTTCTTTATTAGTTAAGTTTAAATTAGGAATAGGAGTAGGAGTAGTCTGGGGAGTAGGAGTGATTGTATTATTCAGGGTGCTAGTACAAACTTGATTTAATTGCTGCTGCTTGTTGAGTGAACCAGCAAGAATACAATTTTCGGAATAACGAATATCTTGACTAAGGATTTTATTTTTTGTTCCACTACTAGCAACTAGACTAAAAACAATTAGGGCAATAATAGTAAAAAAAGCAGTTTTTTTCCAAAATCGTTTCATATCTCATAATTCTATGGGTAGATTATTCCCCGTTCCCGCTTCCCCTTTCCCCATTCCCATTCAAAAAAATAATGGAAGAGGTAATCAAACCCCTTCCATATTTTGGAATATTTCCCTGTCCTCGGCAAATATTAACTATTAAGGCGATCGCAAGGTTATTTATCAATTCCTGAAACCGACGCTATATTAGATTGTGTGGATTTAGGAAATAACAAGTCCTTGGCAAATATTTGGGGATTGGTTTGAGAGATTTGGACGTAAGATTGGCGTACCTGGGCATTGACTGCGACAGTTTTTACATCATACATCTCAGTAGCGAGTTTTGGATAAACACCAATACCAATCGTTAGCAGCAAAAAGCAAACAGCAATAAATACTTCCCGTGGTCTAGCATCGCTAAATTTTGCTTCAGTAGGTAGGACGCAGTTAGTACCAAAACAAACTGCTTCATCATTGTCTTGGTTTTGCAAATTTGCATCCGTAATTCCACAGGCAGGAGCGACATCAGCACCGTAGAATACTTCTCGTAGCATCGAGAGCAGGTATATGGGTGTGAGGATGATTCCGACTGCTGCTAAGAAAACCATGACGGTACAGAAAGTCGAACTGTAAATGTCGCTAGTGGTAACGCCCACAAAAACTGCAAGTTCACCAACAAAACCACTCATCCCAGGGAGAGCTAAAGAAGCCATTGCAGCAGCTGTAAACAACGCAAATACTTTTGGCATTGCTCGACCGATACCGCCCATATCTGACATGATTAACGTGTGAGTGCGATCGTACGTCACGCCTGCAAGGAAGAATAAGGCTGCTGCAATCAAACCGTGGGAAATCATCTGTAGCATCGCCCCACTGATTCCTAAATCTGTAAACGATGCAATCCCCAGCAGTACAAAACCCATGTGAGACACCGATGAATACGCGAGGCGACGCTTCATATTAGGCTGGGCGAAGGAATTTAACGCACCATAGATAATATTGACAACACCTAGACAAGCTAAAACTGGCGCAAAATAAACGTGGGCATCAGACAATAGTTCTAAATTGAGGCGAATCAAACCGTATCCACCCATTTTCAGGAGTACACCCGCCAAAATCATCGATACAGGTGCAGAAGCCTCACCGTGAGCATCAGGTAGCCAGGTATGCATGGGGAAAACAGCAAGCTTGACACCAAAAGCAATCAACAATCCTGCGTAAAGCAACAGTTCAAGTCCCAATGGGTAATCCTTCATACCCAATTCGACCATATCAAAGGTCATATTATCGCCGTAGAGAGCCATTGCCAGCCCTGCTACTAGAATAAAAATCGAAGCTGCTGCGGTGTACAACAAGAATTTTGTAGCTGCGTAGCGACGCTTTTGTCCACCCCAAATAGAAACAAGCAGGTAAACGGGAACCAGTTCTAGTTCCCACATAATAAATAACAGCAGCATGTCTTGGGCAACAAACACGCCTATCTGTGCAGAATACAGCACCAACATCAGGAAATAGAAAAGGCGAGGTTTGCGATCGACTTGCCATGCTGCAAAAATCGCGAGTGTTGTTACCAATCCTGCTAAAAGTACTAGTGGAACAGACAAACCATCCACCGAAACTGCCCAGTTCAAACCTAACTGGGGTATCCAGGTGTACTTCTCGACAAGTTGAAGAGATGCGGTGGTGGGATCATAATTTTGCCAAAAGGCACAGCACATCAAGAAAAAGTCCACGATACCCACACCCAAGGTATACCATCGCAAACGCTTACCGTCTTTATCAGGTACGAAAGGAATCGCTAGGGAAGCCACTAGTGGGAATAGGATAATCGTAGTGAGCCAGGGAAATTGATCGCCTATCATGTTTATGAGCAAAAATACTTATGAAGGGATATTACTATATTATTAAACTTTGTAAATCTTTCTTATAAGTATTTACCGCAGATAAGTATTGACAAAACTCTAGTTCATATAAAAAACAATAAGAAATCTCTATGATCAAAGTTAGAAGATTTTAGAATAGGATTTTCTTGTGATTTCCATAAATATAAATTTATTCAATTTGATGGGGATTACAGCGATACCAATAATTTCATATAAGTAAGTCGGTGAAAATAAATCAAACTATATTTATTAACATAAAATTATTGAAATAAGTTCGTAGTGAGGACTTTAGTCCTTAAAAAAGAACTAAAGTCTACACTACGAACCTTTGTTCAAAATTAAAGTTGCGCTACCGTAATTGGTAAATCAGAATTCTTCCAAGCAGTTTGAAAACGCTTTTGTACTGCTTGTGCTGCTTCGGTTTTACCTTGTGCTTCTAAACTTTGAGCAAGTCCTGCTAATGACCAGCCATTTTCTGGAAAACGCTTCAAGTCTTGTTGATAAATCATCTCAGCTGCTGCTGGTTGATTGGCTTGGAGTAAAACTGCTCCCAGAGATTGGCGGACGGGATAATGCCAAGGTGGGGGTTCATCGTAGTTGAGTTTATCTTCAAGATTGACGGCTGTTTTGAGATGGGCGATCGCCTCAGTGTAATCACCTTGTTTAGCTGCGAGTTTACCTGTTAAAACCTCAACTGCAATTTTCAACAAATCGCCTGTCGTGTTGATATCCCAAATAGTCACTTTTGTTAACGCTGGATCTGTGGCGATCGCTTTTAGCTTTTCGAGTTCTTGAGTTGCTTCTTGAAATTGACCTTTGGCTGTGAAAGCAGTTCCCCGCGCATAGTGCCAAACTCCATTTGGATACTTCAAATCTGCCGCTGGGGCTGTTTCTGCCAAAATCTCATCCCACTTCCCAAAGCGAGTCATGGTATAAAGCGGCATGGAATAGTAATGTTGTAGTGTTCCATATCCAGGTTCCCGCATATTATGTTCATCTGCCATGGCTGCGGTATCATAAGCAGCTTGCAGCGCCAGTGTTTGATTACCTTCCATTGTGGCAGCAGCCCAGAGAAAATGGTGATTATGTGGTACGTAGGCTAGAGGATACATACCTTGTTTGTGGCATTGAGTAACGTATTCTCTATCAGCCAGAATAGCTTTTTGGTTTGCTACCACAGCATCGTGATATCGCCCAACACGGATGTAGATATGTGAAGGCATATGTACAAGATGTCCGGAACCAGGAACTAAATTACTCAGGCGATCGGCTGCTTCAATACCTAATTCAGGTTTTACAGCTTCCACAGCATGAATATATAAATGATTAGCCCCTGGATGATTGGGATTACGTTTCAATGCTGCTTCTAATGTCTGCAAAATTTCTTGAGTTTCTGGCTTTGGTTCACCATTCTCTTGCCAGTAATCCCAAGGTATAGTGTTCATCACCGCATCAGCAAACAAAGTCGCTGCGTCTAAATCGTCTGGATAACGTTTTGCTAATTCTCGCATCGCGTTTGCATAGGCGATATTGAGAGATTTACGGTCTTCCACTGCTTTTGGTGAGTAGCGTTTTGCCAATGCTTGGATGTAAGCTTTCTCTTGTGCATTCGCTTGCTCACTCAGTTGCTGCGCTTTTTGCAGTGCTTCCCAAGCAGGAGACACAGCCTCATCAGTCATCGCCGCATTGATGTTTGCACCTAGAACAAAAGCAACTCCCCAGTTACAAATCGCACAGTTTGGATCAAGTTTAGCCGCTTCTCTAAAAGAACGTTCAGCCTCAGTATGATTAAAACCATAAGTCAGAATTAAACCTTGGTCAAAGTAGCGCTGCGCTAGTTGTGATGTTGTCGAAATCGGATGATGATAGTTGCCCAGATTATCAAAA
Source organism: Pelatocladus sp. BLCC-F211 (assembly GCF_041928655.1). NCBI lineage: Bacteria > Bacillati > Cyanobacteriota > Cyanophyceae > Nostocales > Hapalosiphonaceae > Pelatocladus > Pelatocladus sp. BLCC-F211. Next base: position 25,690 of record NZ_JBHFLM010000204.1, read on the forward strand.
AGTGGCGCGGTAGCAGAATTCTGTAAATTAACAGAGGGACACCCTGATAAGCCGAAAGTAATGATCAGAGTCAATATAAATAGGATGCGGTACATTTTTTCTCCTGCGTAATTGATTAAACATGGTTAAATCAAATTTTGTAATTTACGATTTATGTCAGTCGATGAGAAGAAATCAAACTATGTTAAGTAAGCTCGTAGTGAGGACTTTATACCAATTCTTCGTGAAGTTGCATAGAATTTTACCCCTCCCCCAACCCCTCCCCGCAAGCGGGGAGGGGTGGCGAAGCCGGGGTGGGGTCTTTGTATGCGTCTTCATATAGAATTGGTATTAGTCCTTTCTTAAGGACTAAAGTCCTCACTACAAACCTAAAAAAAGAAATTGTAGAATGCAACTATGAAATTAATAGTTTGGATTGAGATATCAGTTTATTTATCTGAGTTAGTTGAGGAATTTACGCTGATTCACTAAATTTAATTCTTTAAATTTTGCCACTCACTTTTGAGGATTCCATACTCCATAACATCTATATATTCACCCCATTTGAGAGTGTGCTGACGGCGACATCCTTCATAGGTCATGCCAATTTTTTGCATGACTCGCCCTGATGTGGGATTATGAGCAAAATGAGAGGCACAAATGCGATGCAATCCTAGTTTCTCAAAGCCATATCGCAACACTTCTTGAGCTGCTTCCGTACAATAACCATTTCCCCAAAAGGGTTTACCAATCCAGTAACCCAACTCAGCATGGTTATGTTTTTGATTAATTCCCAAACCGATCGCACCACACAATACACTTGGATCACTTGACACTCTCCGCCCTATAAGTGCGGAGATTCTTGCTTCATCCGTCCTCCCTAGAAACCCGAATACAAAGTATTCAAATCTCCCCGTTTGGATACGTCCACAAGCACACACGGACTGCCCGACCGCGTTTGAAACGAT